>NZ_JBFBIV010000036.1:0-79819 GCF_040702025.1 Streptomyces sp. NPDC088194
GTATGTGCGGCTCCCTCCGCGAAAGGAGCCGCACCCCGTGAGGCGCGCTGTGCAGCGGTGGCGCGCCACAAACAAGGGGCGCGGGGAACTGCGCGACCAGCCCCTCACCGGGGGAAGGTCCGGGGAGCCCCCGCAAGGGGCAGACTGTGCGGGCGCTCAGCGCGTCAACGGAACGGGCTCAAGCACACGGGAGGGGGCGCCCCCGAAGGGAGCGAGGTTCGTTCCGCGGAAGAGCCGCAAGTTGCCCAGGGGCGCGGGGAACGGCGCGACAAGCCACCCACCGGGGGTGGTCCCGGAACCGGGGGTCCGGGGGCACCCGGGGGGTCCGGTCAACCGTTGTCACGGATAACCACGGTGTGGACCATTTTGTCCGCCCAGGTCTGGTGCTTCTCGTCCCAGAGGGGCCAGAGGAAGCCGAGGCAGCAAGGGAGCGAGTCGAGTGCGTGGAGGATGCGGCGGCCGAAAGCGCGCCAGAACCCGAGCGCGGAGCCGTCCGCCTCGCGCAGGAGCCGGATGCCGACGATGCGCTTGCCGGGGGTCTGCCCGGTGCGGCCCTCGCGGTAGGCGAGGAAGAGGAGCGCGGCGAGCGACAGCAGCGCGCCGACGAGCATGAGCATGGCCGAACTGGTGGGCACGCTCGGGGTGGTGCACTGCGACCGCGGGATGTCGTGGTCGTCGCAGGTGTTCCACGCGTCGACCAGCTTGCTCGCGAACCGGCCGTAGCCGGCGAAGAACAGGCCGCTCGGTATGAGGTTGAACATCAGCCCGTCCAGCAGCATGGCGCCGAGGCGGGCGCCCCAACTGGCCGGCGGCGGCATGCCGGGCGGGAGGTTGCTCGGGGCCGGGTAACCGTACGGACCTGCCTGGTAGCCGGGACCGGCACCGTAGGGCTGGCCGCCCTGGGGGTACGGACCCGGTCCGTACGAGGGTTGGCCGGCCGACGGCGGCTGCCCGTAGGGCTGCGGGGGCGGGTCACCGTACGGGTTGGCGGGACCGGGGGGCTGGCTCACGAGCGGATTCCTTGGCAGCAGGGGACGGGCGTGCGCGCACATCGTCGGGCCCGGGCGGGGGAGCGCGCAAGGGGCAGGCTTGCCCGGTTTGGCCGGACCGGTCTCGTTCCGCGCCGCGCCCGCAGGCCCTGCGGAGCCCGCCCGGTGTCCGGTTCGCGGGCGGATTGGTCGCCCGCCGGGCAGATCCGCGAGTATGGAGCCATGACCGCCCAGATTCTCGATGGCAAGGCCACGGCCGCCGCGATCAAGTCCGAGTTGACCGTCCGCGTCCAGGCGCTCAAGGACCGCGGTGTCCAGCCCGGTCTCGGCACCCTGCTGGTCGGTGACGACCCGGGTAGCAAGTGGTACGTCGCGGGCAAGCACCGCGACTGCGCGCAGGTGGGCATCGGCTCCATCCAGCGCGAACTGCCGGACACCGCCACGCAGGAGGAGATCGAGGCGGTCGTCCGCGAGCTCAACGCCGACCCCGAGTGCACCGGCTACATCGTGCAGCTGCCGCTGCCCAAGGGCATCGACACCAACCGGGTGCTGGAGCTGATGGACCCGGAGAAGGACGCGGACGGGCTGCACCCGATGAGCCTGGGCCGCCTGGTGCTCGGCGTTCCCGGGCCGCTGCCCTGCACGCCCAACGGCATCGTGGAGCTGCTGCGGCGGCACGACGTCGAGATCAACGGTGCGCATGTGGTCGTGGTCGGCCGTGGCATCACCGTCGGGCGGTCGATCGGGCTGCTGCTCACCCGCAAGTCCGAGAACGCCACGGTGACGCTCTGCCACACCGGGACCCGGGACCTGTCGGCGCAGTTGCGGCAGGCCGACATCATCGTGGCCGCGGCGGGCGTACCGCACATCGTCAAGCCGCAGGACGTCAAGCCGGGCGCGGCCGTGCTCGACGTCGGGGTCAGCCGTGACGAGAACGGCAAGATCGTCGGCGACGTCCACCCGGGTGCCGCCGAGGTCGCCGCGTGGCTCTCGCCGAACCCGGGCGGGGTCGGGCCGATGACCCGCGCGCTCCTGCTCCAGAACGTCGTGGAAGCGGCCGAGCGCACGGCGGCGGGCCATGTCGGCTGAGGCGGCGGGCCTTCCCGCGGAGGTGCCCGACGGCACCGCGCGTTCCGTGCCGCGCGAGCCCGGCGGGCGGCCCGAGGCCACGCGTGGCATCGCCCGGCCCGAGGGTGGGGGCCGTGCGGCCGGCAGCGACGCGCCCGCGCCCGCCCGGCAGTGGCCGATCATCGTCGTCATCGCCGGGGCGATCATCGGGCTCATCGTCACCGCGGCCGGGGCGTTTCGGGCCGGCACGGTCCTGATCGGGGCGTCGCTGCTTCTGGGTGCCGTGTTGCGCTGGGCGCTCACCGCTGTCGGGATGCTCGCGATCCGCAGCAGGTTCACTGACGTGATCACCTACGGGATTCTCGGTGCGGCGATCGTTCTGCTCGGGCTCATGGCCCAGCCGGACCCCCTGATCCGGATTCCGTTCCTGGAGGATGTCATTCACTTCTCTGTGCGCTGAGCTTGGCCCTGTCCCCCCGAAGTGGGTGGTCCTGTCGGTTCCGGGACCATCCCCCGGTGGGTGGCTTGTCGCGCCGTTCCCCGCGCCCCTGGGTAACCGCGGCTCTTCCGCGGAACGAACCTCGCTCCTTTCGGGGGCGCCCCCTCCCGTGTGCTTGAGCCCGTTCCGTTGACGCGCTGAGCGCCCGCACAGTCTGCCCCTTGCGGGGGGTCTCCGGATCTTCCCGCGGTGAGGGGCTGGTCGCGCAGTTCCCCGCGCCCCTTGTTTGTGGCGCGCCTCCGCTGCACAGCGCGCCTCAGTTGGTGCGGCTCCTTTCGCGGAAGAACCCGCAGCTTCCCAGGGGCGCGGGGAACTGCGCGGCCGGCCACAACGCACCGCAAGGTGAAGGCACGACCGCAAGGGGCACGGTCCTAGGGGCGCGGGGAACTGCGCGGCCGGCCACCCACGCACCGGGACTGTGAACGCGGCGGTCAGCGGGTTGCCGGGCGGCGGGCGGGAGCAGGCTGACAGCGCGGGGTGGCGGAGCCGGGGGAGGGGCACCCTTGGGTGCGCTCGCTTAGCACGGTGGGGGCTGAAACGGTGGGGGTCGGGGGAAAGTCGTCCGGTTGAGGGAACGTCGTCCTAGCGTGGCCGGGAAACGGGGTCGGGTGAGGGCGAGGGGTTGCCGTGGGGCAGTGGGAGCCGTTGGCGCACCGTATTCCGATGGACGTGCGGCGGCTTGCCACGCAGCTTCGCCGGATGAAGGACCGCAGCGGCCTGACGGTGCCCGCGTTGGCCGCGCGGACCGCGCAACCCGTGGAGACGTGGGAACGGGTCCTGGCCGGACGGCAGTTGCCGCCGCTGGACGCGGTGGAGGTGCTGGCCCAGGCGAGCGGAGCGGACTACGCCCGGGTCGGCGAGCTGTGGCGGCTGGCGGAGAAGGCGAGCACCGGTACGGGTGACCGGGGCAGGGGCAAGGCGGTGCCGCACCCCGACCCGCTGGACCCGCTCGGCGCGGAGGAGGGGCTGCCGGGCCGCCGCCGGCAGTTCCTGCTGCTGGCCACGGTCGCCCTGCTCGCGGTGGGCGCGCTGACCGCGGTCCTGCTGACGGCGGGACCGAGCACCGGCCGGGCCCCCGCGGGACAGGCGGACCCGTCGCTGACGGCGCCCGCCGCACCCGGCGCCTCCGCACCGGCCCAGGGGCACGGGAGCGGCGGCACCCCGCGGTCGCCGGGCCCGGGCGGCACCGCCACCGCGGGAACGGGCGACCAGAACCCCGGGGGCGTGGACCAGCCCCTCACCGGCGGCGGCGAACCGTCGGCGTCCGGCGCGGGCCCGAACGGATCGAGGGGCTCGGCCGGTTCGGCGGGCTCGGCCGGAACCTCCGCCACCGGCACCCCGGGCGGCAGCGGCGCCCCCGCCACGACCCCGCCCGCGGGCGGCGCGAACGGCGGCGCGGGCAGCGGCACCGCCACGGGCGGCGGCTCCGCCGACCCACCCTCCGCCCCGCCCACGAGCGCCGGCCCGACCCCGGACCCCAGCCCGTCCCACTCCCCGTTCTGCCTCGGCCTGATCCTGCTCGGCGTGTGCGTCGGCTGACGATCCGGCTGACGGCGCCGCGCCGTGCGACCCGGCCCCGTACGGCGCACGTACCGCCGTCGGTGACCCGGGCCACAGGAGGCAGCGTCATCTCCGCGCGCGGCGCGCGATAGCCTGGCGACTGGCTCTCTTGACGCCGAGAGATCCACGTTCGGGGCCGCTCGGGCCACTGCCGGGGCGACCGAGTACCCGCCAGTACCACCCGCAGCAGAAGGCCAGGAGAAGGCAATGACTCGCACTCCCGTCAACGTCACCGTCACCGGAGCGGCCGGCCAGATCGGCTACGCCCTCCTCTTCCGTATCGCCTCGGGCCACCTGCTCGGCGCGGACGTGCCGGTGAAGCTCCGGCTGCTGGAGATCCCGCAGGGCCTCAAGGCGGCCGAGGGCACTGCCATGGAGCTGGACGACGCCGCCTTCCCGCTGCTGCACGGCATCGACATCTTCGACGACCCGAACGCCGCGTTCGACGGCGCCAACGTGGCCCTGCTGGTCGGTGCCCGCCCCCGCACCAAGGGCATGGAGCGCGGCGACCTGCTGGAGGCCAACGGCGGCATCTTCAAGCCGCAGGGCAAGGCCATCAACGACCACGCGGCCGACGACATCAAGGTCCTGGTCGTCGGCAACCCGGCGAACACCAACGCGCTGATCGCGAAGTCCGCGGCCCCCGACGTACCCGCCGACCGCTTCACCGCGATGACCCGGCTGGACCACAACCGCGCGCTCGGCCAGCTCGCGAAGAAGACCGGTGCGGCCGTCGCGGACATCAAGCGCGTCACCATCTGGGGCAACCACTCCGCGACCCAGTACCCGGACGTCTTCCACGCGGAGATCGCGGGCAAGAACGCCGCCGAGGTGATCAACGACGAGCAGTGGCTCGCCGACACCTTCATCCCGACCGTCGCCAAGCGCGGCGCGGCCATCATCGAGGCCCGCGGCGCCTCCTCCGCCGCCTCGGCCGCCTCCGCCGCCCTGGACCACGTGCACACCTGGGTGAACGGCACCGCCGACGGCGACTGGACCTCCATGGGCATCGTCTCCGATGGTTCCTACGGCGTCCCGGCCGGCCTGATCTCCTCCTTCCCGGTGACCACCAAGAACGGCTCGTACGAGATCGTCCAGGGCCTGGACATCAACGCCTTCTCCCGGCCGCGCATCGACGCGTCGGTGCAGGAGCTGGCGGAGGAGCGCGACGCGGTCCGCGGTCTCGGCCTGATCTGATCCACCGGGGGCCGCCGGACCGGCACTCCTCCGGTCCTGGCGCCCGGCACGCCGGTTCCGTACGGCCCCGCCACTCATCCGTTGAGCGGCGGGGCCGTACGCGTCCGCACCGCCGTGGCGCTGTCGGGTTGGTCACAATGCCTGGGCGACACGGGCGAATCGCCCCCAAATGACCACCCCGAATGTGGAGACGGGGTGAAGGAACGCTGTGAAGTCGTGAGCGGACTGCAACCCGGCGCGGGTTTGGTGGGTCTCTGTTGGCGTTCCTGCCAGGTGTGTTCCGTTCGAGGTTGCGGGGAAACGCGTATGACCAGGTCCTCCAGTGGTTCGCGGAGGCACGCCCCGGGGCGCCCGGGGAGCGGCGCCGTGCCGGGGGCCGGCGGGGCGCCAGAGGACGGCACGCCGCCCGGGGCGGGCGCGCCGGGGCCGGCCGGCGGCGGGCGTGCCGCGGCTCGCAGGAGCCAGCGGAAGCAGGGCAAGCGGGGCGGCCGGCGGGCCCTGAAGATCGTCGGCCTGACCATGGGGTTCGTGCTGCTGCTCGGCTGCGGCGCCGCCGCCTACGCGTATTTCAAGCTGTCCGGCAACATCAAGTCCGACGACCTGTCCGCCAACGGCAAGAACGGCGCCGGCACGGAGAAGCCGGACGCGTTCGGCCGCACCCCGATCAACCTGCTGGTGATCGGGTCGGACCAGCGCACCGACGCGGGCGACAGGCAGCTCGGCGGCGCCGCCGACTCCAGCGGCGCCCGTGCCGACGTGGAGATGGTGGTGCACATATCCGCCGACCGTTCCAACGCGACCGTGATGAGCGTCCCCCGCGACCTGGTCGCCAGCTGGAGCGGCTGCCACGACAAGGGCCACCCCAGCATGGGCCCGCAGACCGACCAGAAGATCA
This sequence comes from Streptomyces sp. NPDC088194, assembly GCF_040702025.1. NCBI lineage: Bacteria > Bacillati > Actinomycetota > Actinomycetes > Kitasatosporales > Streptomycetaceae > Streptomyces > Streptomyces sp. NPDC088194. Next base: position 6,209 of record NZ_JBFBIV010000036.1, read on the forward strand.
ACGCGGCGCTCAACGGCGGCCCGGGATGCAGCGTGGACGCCGTGCACCAGCTCACCGGGATACCCATCGACCACTTCATGATGGTCGACTTCAAGGGGGTGGTGAAGATGTCCAACGCGGTCGGCGGGGTGCCCGTCTGCGTCGACAACAACGTCTACGACCCCTACAGCCACCTGAAGTTGAAGAAGGGCAACCACGTGCTCAAGGGCGACGCGGCCCTGGAGTTCCTGCGTACCCGGCACGGCTTCGGCGACTCCAGTGACAGCCGCGGCCGCACCGTCGCGCAGCACATCTACCTCAACTCGCTGGTCGGCACCCTCAAGAGCCACGGCACGCTGAGCAGTCCGACCAAGCTGTGGAAGCTCGCCAACGCCGCCACCTCCGCACTGACCGTGGACAACGCGCTCGACACGCCGACCAAGTTGATCGGCCTCGCGAACGACCTCAACAAGGTCCCGCAGAACCGGATCACCTACGCTACCCTGCAGACCTACGACACCAAGGTGAACGGCGTCGACGAGACGCTGATCAGCAAGCCGAGCGCGCCCGCGCTGTTCCGTACCATCATCGACGACCAGTCGCTCACCACGGGCAGCGGCGCGAAGACGAAGGCGGCGGCCACGCCGACGGTGGCGCCCGGCACCATCGCCGTGCAGGTGCAGAACGGCTCGCGGGCCACCGGCCGGGCCGGCGCGATCGCGCAGGAGCTGATCGGCAAGGGCTTCAGCCCGCAGACCAGCTCCGGTGACGGCCCGGACACCACGACCACGTCGCTCAGCTACCCGGCCGGCGAGCAGGCACAGGCCCAGACCGTCGCCAAGGCGCTCGGGCTGCCGTCGAAGGCGGTCAAGCAGGGCACCGGCAACGGGATCGTGCTGCTGCTCGGCACCGACTGGACCACCGGCACGGTGTACCCGGGCGGCAAGTCCTCCTCGACGCCCTCCGACAGCAAGGCAGCGCTCGAGGGCGCCAACTCCAAGCTCAGCAAGTGCGCGCAGGTCAGTACCTTCGACGACGTCATCGGCCTGAACGCGGCCGGGCAGCCCACCTCCTCCGACCACACCTACGGCAGCACCTCGCCGACCCACGCCTACGCACTGAGCCCGAACATCAAGGACTCGGCGCCGTAAGGGCGTCGGGGCGCCGGGGGCTGGTCCAGGTCAGCCGCAGAACTCCGCGAGCACCTCGCACAGCAGGTCCAGCGCCCCGCCGAACGCGTGCTCGGGCGGGGTGGCGTAGCCGATCACCAGCGCGGGTCGGGCGGCGGTACGGGCACCCAGCAGGTCCAACCCGCCCAGCGCGAGACCGCGTTGCCGGGCCCGCTCGGTCAGCTGCTCCAACGGGCCCGCCGTCGGCGGGAGTTCGACGACCGCGTGCAGCCCTGCGGCGATGCCGGAGACCCGGACCGACGGCACCCGCTCGCCGAGCGCGGCCACCAGCCGGTCCCGGCGGGCCCGGTAGCGCAGCCGCATCCGCCGCACGTGCCGGTCGTGCGCACCGGACCCGATGAACTCCGCGAGCGTCAACTGGTCGAGTACCGGCGAGTGGTGGTCGGCCATCCGCTTCTCCCGGACCACCGCGTCCATGAGGTGCGGCGGCACCGTGATCCACGCCAGCCGCAGCCCGGGCGCCAGGCTCTTGCTCGCGGTGCCTGCGTACACCACGTGTTCGGGCGCCAGGCTCTGCAGGGCGCCGACGGGCTGGCGGTCGTAGCGGAACTCGCCGTCGTAGTCGTCCTCGAAGACCAGGCCGCCGGTGGCACGAGCCCAGTCGACGACCGCGGTGCGGCGCGCGGGCGACAGCGGGACGCCGGTGGGGAACTGGTGTGCGGGCGTGAGCAGCACCGCGTCCACGGTGCCGTCGAGGCGTTCCACCCGGGCGCCGTCACCGTCCAGCGGCAGCGGTACGGTCTCCAGCCCGGCGGCCCGCAGCAGCGTGCGGGTGTCGGGGAAGCCCAGCTCCTCCACCGCGATACGGCGCCCGCCGCGGGCGCGCAGCACCCGGGCGAGCAGGCCGACCGCCTGGACGAAGCCGGTGCAGACCATCAGCAGTTCGGGGTCGGCCCGCACGCCCCGCACCCGGGCCAGATACGCCGCGAGCGCCTCCCGCAGCTCGGGCCGCCCGCGCGGGTCGGAGTACCCGAACGCCTCGCTCGGCGCCGCGGTCAGCGCCCGGCGGGCGGCGGCGCCCCAGGCGGCCCGGGGGAAGGCGGAGACGTCCGGCGAGCCGGGCCACAGCGAGTACGGCAGCCGTACCGCGTCCGGCACCATCCCCGGCGGCCCCTCGGCGGCGCGCGCCCGGGCGGCCCCGGCCCGTACCGGCGGCGTGGCCTGGCGCGCCGCGACCGCCGTGCCCGACCCCTGCCGCGCGGTCAGCCAGCCCTCCGCGACGAGCTGCCCGTACGCGTCCGCCACCGTGTTCCGCGCCAGGCCCAGATCGCGGGCGAGCGCCCGGCTCGACGGCAGCCGCGTGCCCGGCGCGAGCCGCCCGTCCCGCACCGCCTCGCGCAGCGCCGCCTCCAGCCCCGCCCGCGCCCCCGCCCCCTGATCGCGCTGGGCGGCGAGGTCGAGCAGCAGGTCGTATCCGCCCGCGCGGCCAGGCGCGGCGCGGCGGCCCTGCTCCCCGGAAGTGGCCCGTGCAGTCATACGGCAAGTGGACCACGGGACGGAGCCACTTCGCGGCTACGTTGGCGGTATGAGCACTTCCGAGCATTCCTCCTCCGCCCCGGCCCCCGGCGCCGCCGGTGACGCCACCGTGGCCCCGCCGCCGCGCCGGATCGACCTCAACGACAAGGCGCCGGACTTCTACCAGGCGATGTTCGCGCTGGACAAGGCCGCGTCCGCCGGGCTCGACCCGGTCGTGCGCGAGCTGGTGCGGGTGCGCGTCTCGCAGCTCAACGGCTGCGCGTACTGCGTCGACAAGCACAGCGCCGACGCCCGCGGGCTGGGCGTCACCGAGCAGAAGCTCACCGGGCTGACGGTGTGGCGCGAGACCCCGTTCTTCACCGCGCGCGAGCGCGCCGCCCTCGCGCTGGCCGAGGCCGTCACCGAACTGGGCGCCCACGGTGTCCCCGACCCCGCCTACGACGGTGCCGCCGCGCTCTTCGACGAGGACGAGCTGCCCCGGCTGATCGCCCTGTGCGTGACGATGAACGCCTGGAACCGGATCGGCGTGACCTGCCGGCTCAGCCCCGTGACCCGAGCCTGACGCCCTGCGGCTCGGCGTCGGCGGCCTCCGCCGGCGCCCCGCCCTCCCCGTAGCGGGCCAGCGCGAGGCCGCCGGCCACCGCCAGCACGAACCCCGCGACGGCCGCCGGGGCCCAGCCGGCCCGGGTCCTGTCGTGCAGCGCGAGCACCCCGACCAGTGCGGGGCCGACCGTCTCGCCCAGCACCATCCCCGCGGTGGCCGCGGTGACCGAGCCCTGGTGCAGCGCCGAGGTCAGCAGCAGGAAGGCGGCGCCGCCGCCGACCAGCAGGGCGTACGACGCCGGGTTCGTGACCAGCGCCCGCGCCGTGACCGGGTCGAGCAGCCGCACCGCGACCTCCACCACGCCGAAGCCGAAGCCCGCGCCCAGGCCGAGCAGCGCGGCCCGGAACCGCTGCGGCAGCCTCCCGGCGGGTAGCGCGCCCAGCGCCAGTACCGCGAGTGCGGTCGCCAGGATCGCCCAGCGCAGGGTGCTGCCGCCGTGGCCCGAGCCCTCGCCGCCCGAGGCCAGCGCGAGCAGGGCCAGCCCGCCGCAGACCGTGGCCACCCCGGCCCACTCGCCGCGGGCGAGCCGCGTGCCGAGCAGCGGGCTCGCCAGGACCGCGGTCACCGCGAGGCTCGCGGCCAGCGCGGCGCCCACCGTGTACACCGGCAGGCCGCGCAGGGCGATCACTTCCAGTACGAAGCCGGCGCAGTCCAGGGCGAGGCCGGCGATGTACGGGGTCTGGCGGGCCGCGGCCACCAGCAGCCCCGCGGCGCCGCGGCCCTCTCCCGCGACCCGTGCGGCCATCGCTTGCAGTGCCGTTGCCGCGCCGAAACACACCGCGGCGCCGAGCGCCGCGACCAGTCCGATCCCCATTCGCCGATGTTACGGCGCCCCCGACCCCCCGGGTTGCCCCGGTCCCGCCCGTCTCGGGACCATCCCCCGGTGGGTGGCTTGTCGCGCAGTTCCCCGCGCCCCTGGGTGACTTGCGGGTCTTCCGCGGAACGAACCTCGCTCCTTTCGGGAGTGCCTCTTACCGTGTGCTTGAGCTCGTTCTGTTGGTGCGCTGAGCGTCCGCAGAGCTTGCCCCTTGCGGGGGTCTCCGGATCTTCCCCCGGTGAGGGGCTGGTCGCGCAGTTCCCCGCGCCCCTTGTTTGTGGCGCGCCACCGCTGCACAGCGCGCCTCACTTGGTGCGGCTTTTTTCGCGGAGGGAGCCGCACATACCCAGGGGCGCGGGAACCCACCAGCGGTCCGGGGTGCCCGGGGGGCTCGTTATCGTGGGGCGGTGACGCGGCGGCCGTGTTGGTGGGGGAGCGGGGGGAGGTCTTCCGCGCCGAAGGGATAGACGCGGAGCTGCCGCCAGACGTCGTCGGGGCCCTGTTCGTAGAGGGCGAAGCCGGACGCGGTCCACTCGGCGGCGAACCCCGCCAGCTCGGCCTGCGCCCGATCCATCGCATCCTCGGCGATGCCGTGCGCGATGGTGACGTGCGGGTGGTAGGGGAACTGGAGCTCGCGGGCCACCGGCCCGGACCGCACCTGCTCCTGGAGCTCACCGCACGCGGCATCCCCCTCGGCGATCCGCACGTAGACCACCGGGGAGACCGGCCGGAAGGTCGCGGTGCCGTCGAGCCGCATCACGAACGGCCGCCCGTACGAGGCGACCCGGGAGAGGTGCCGGCCGAAGCCGGGCAACTCCTCGCGGGCCACCTCCGTCGGCGGGAGGAGCGTCACATGCGTGGGGATCGCGAAGGCCGCGGGGTCACCGAACCCGGCCCGTCGCTCCTGCAACAGCCGTCCGTACGGCTCCGGGACCGCGATGGACACGCCGATGGTGGTGGTACCCACTGCGTTCACCTCTTTCCCGGGTCGCCTCACGGTCGTGCTCGTTCGTCCTGCTCAGTGTCGCGCGCATGCCGAGGAACCGGACAGCGACGTGCGTCACAACCCGATCCACCCGGCCGTACGGCCGGTACTTCAGTGCTTCGCCGGCAGGAAGCCGATCCGGTCGTACGCCAGCGCCAGTGTCTCGGCGGCGACGGCCCGTGCCTTCTCGGCTCCCTTGGCCAGAACGGAGTCCAGCGTCTCGGGGTCTCCCAGATACTCCTGCGTGCGCTCGCGGAACGGTGTGACCCACGCCACGAAGATCTCCGCGAGGTCGGTCTTGAGCGCACCGTAGCCCTTGCCCGCGTATCGCTCCTCGAGTTCGGCGATTCCGGTGCCAGTGAGGGCGGAGTGAATCCTGAGCAGGTTGCTGATGCCCGGCTTTTCCGTTTCGTCGTACCGGATGACCGTGTCGGTGTCCGTGACCGCGCTGCGGAACTTCTTCGCCGACACCTTCGGCTCGTCGAGCAGGTTGACCAGACCCTTGGCGGAGGCCGCGGACTTGCTCATCTTCGCGGTCGGGTCCTGGAGGTCGTAGATCTTCGCGACCTCGCGCACGATGTGGGCCGCGGGCAGGTTGAAGGTCTGGCCGAACCGCCCGTTGAACCGCTCCGCGAGGTCCCGGGTCAGCTCGATGTGCTGCCGCTGGTCCTCGCCGACCGGCACCGCGTCGGCCTGGTAGAGCAGGATGTCGGCGACCTGGAGGATCGGGTACGTGAACAGGCCCACGGTGGTGCTGTCGGCGCCCTGCCGGGCCGACTTGTCCTTGAACTGCGTCATCCGGGACGCCTCGCCGAAGCCGGTGATGCAGTTCATCAGCCAGCCGAGCTGCGCGTGCTCGGGCACGTGGCTCTGCACGAAGAGCGTGCAGCGCTCCGGGTCCAGGCCCGCGGCCAGCAGCTGCGCGGCCGCCAGCCGGGTGTTGGCGCGCAGCGTCGCCGGGTCCTGCGGCACGGTGATCGCGTGCAGGTCCACCACCATGTAGAAGGCGTCGTGGGTGTCCTGCATCGCGACGTACTGCCGGATCGCACCCAGGTAGTTGCCCAGGTGGAACGAGCTGGCAGTGGGCTGGATGCCGGACAGGGCACGAGGTCGCAGGTTGGCCATACCTCCATTCTCTCAGGCCGCGGGCCCGCGCCCACACCCCCGGGCGATGCCGTCGATCCTTCGACGCACGGGCGGGTCCGCGGGAGGTTTCACCGGGACGGCGGTGAGCGACGATAGAAACGAGGGCACCACCCCCGCCCCGCTCCAGGCCCGGCCTGGCTCCTGACGCATGACGAACGGAGTACGCACGTGATGAACGACGAACCCGGCACCTCGGCTTCCGGCAGCGCCCCGGCTCCCGACAGCACCACGACCGACCGTGAGATCGCGGTCGTCGAGGAGTACAGCGCGCACAACTACCACCCGCTGCCCGTCGTCGTCGCCTCCGCCGAGGGCGCGTGGGTGACCGACATCGACGGCCGCCGGTACGTCGACATGCTCGCCGGGTACTCGGCGCTCAACTTCGGCCACGGCAACCCGCGGCTGATCGCCGCGGCGAAGGCGCAGCTGGACCGGGTGACGCTCACCTCGCGGGCCTTCCACCACGACCGGTTCGGCGAGTTCTGCCGAGGGCTCGCCGAGCTGTGCGGCAAGGACATGGTGCTGCCGATGAACACCGGGGCGGAGGCGGTGGAGACCGCGGTGAAGACCGCCCGCAAATGGGGCTACCAGGTCAAGGGCGTGCCGGACGGCCGGGCGAAGATCGTCGTCGCCGAGGGGAACTTCCACGGCCGCACCACCACGATCGTCAGTTTCTCCACCGATCCCGAGGCCCGCGCGGACTTCGGCCCGTACACGCCGGGCTTCACGATCGTCCCGTACGGCGACCTCGCCGCGATGGAGGCCGCGGTCGACGACGACACCGTGGCGGTGCTGATCGAGCCGATCCAGGGCGAGGCCGGCGTGCTCGTGCCGCCGCCCGGGTACCTCGCCGGGGTGCGGCGGCTCACCCGCGAGCGCGGGGTGCTCTTCGTCGCCGACGAGATCCAGTCCGGCCTCGGCCGCACCGGCCGCACGTTCGCCTGCGAGCACGAGGACGTGGTCCCCGACGTCTACGTCCTCGGCAAGGCGCTGGGCGGCGGGGTCGTCCCGGTCTCCGCGGTGGTCGCCTCCCGGGACGTGCTCGGGGTCTTCCACCCGGGCGAGCACGGCTCCACGTTCGGCGGGAACCCGCTGGCGTGCGCGGTCGGCATCGAGGTCGTCGACATGCTGCGGACCGGGGAGTACCAGCAGCGGGCCGCGGAACTCGGTGACCACCTGCATCGCGAGCTCGCGGCGATCGCCTCCGGCGGGGCGGTCACGGCGGTGCGCGGGCGCGGGCTGTGGGCAGGGATCGACGTCGATCCCTCCCTCGGGAGCGGGCGCGCGCTCACTGAGCGGTTGCTTCGGCGGGGGGTGCTCGCCAAGGACACCCACGGGTCCACGATTCGGCTCGCGCCCCCGCTGACCATCTCCAAGGAGGATCTCGACTGGTCCTTGGAGCGGCTTCGCGATGCCTTGACCTGACCCCCGCAGCGGGTGGTCCCGCCCGCCCCGGGACCACCCCCGGTGGGTGGCTTGTCGCGCCGTTCCCCGCGCCCCTGAGTAACTTGCGGCTCTTCCGCGGAACGAACCTCGCTCCTTTCGGGGGTGCCCCCTCCCGTGTGTTTGAGCTCGTTCTGTTGGCGGGCTTGACACCCGCAGAGCCTGCCCCTTGCAGGGGTCGCCGGATCTTCCCCCGGTTGATGGCTGGTCGCGCCGTTCCCCGCGCCCCTTGTTTGTGGCGCGCCGCCGCTGCACAGCGCGCCTCACTTGGTGCGGCTCCTTTCGCGGAGGGAGCCGCACATACCCAGGGGCGCGGGGAACTGCGCGGCCGGCCACAACGCACCGGGACTGTGAACGCGGCGGGCAACCACCCCGAAGGGGCGCGGGGAACGGCGCGGGAAGCCACCCACCGGGGGGTGGTCCCGGGACGGCGGGGGCGGGGGACCCGGGGGGTCCTGTTACCGCGGAGTCGTGATGCGGCGGAAGAGGGGGCGGGGGAGGTGGCGGAGGGCGGACATGACGGGGCGGAGCCGGCCCGGCACCCAGATCACCTCGGCCCGGCGCCGCAAGCCGGACTCGATCGCGGCGGCAACCACCTCGGGTGTCGTGGCGAGCGGCGCGGCGGGCAGATGCGCCGTCATCCGGGTCCGCACGAATCCGGGCCGTACCGCCATGACATGGACCCCGCAGGGGTGCAGCGCGTCGCCGAGCCCCTGGGTGAACGCGTCGAGCCCGGCCTTGCTGCTGCCGTAGATGAAGTTCTCCCGCCGGGCGCGCTCCCCGGCGACGGAGGAGAGGACGACGAGGGAGCCGTGCCCCTGGCGCTGGAGCGCCGCCCCGCAGATCAGGGACGCGGAGACCGCCCCGGTGTAGTTGGTCGCGGCCACCCGTACGGCCGACAGCGGCTCCTGCTCGTCGCGCGCCTGGTCCCCGAGCACGCCGAAGGCGACCAGCACCATGTCGATGTCGCCCTCGGCGAAGACCTTGCCGAGGACCTCCTCGTGCGAGCCCGGGTCGAGCGCGTCGAAGCCGGTGACGTGCACGTCGGCGCCGAGCGCGGACAGCTCGGCCGCGGCGGCGTCCAGCGCGGGGGAGGGCCGCCCGGCCAGGTGCACCCGCCGGGTCCTGCGGGCGATCAGCCGCCGCGCGGTGGCCAGCCCGATCTCGGAGCCGCCGCCGAGCACCAGCAGGGACTGGGGAGCCCCGAACGCGTCCTTCATGAGCGAACTCCCTACGTCACAGCGCGAGCCGCCGCGCCAGGTCCGAGGTGATGGCGCCGCGCGGGTCGTAGCGGGCGCGCAGGGAACGGAAGTCGTCCAGCCGCGGGTACATCCGGGCGAGCATGTCGGGCCGCAGCCGGGAGTCCTTGGCGAGGTAGACCCGGCCGCCGGCGGCCGCGACCGCCTCGTCGAGCTCGTCGAGGAGCGCGCCGAGCCCCGGCAGCCCCGCGGGGATGTCCAGCGCGAGGGTCCACCCGGCCATCGGGAAGGAGAGCCAGCCCGGATCGCCCGACCCGAACCGTTTGAGCACCGCGAGGAACGACGGGCAGCCGCGGGTGCTCAGCCGGCGCACCACCGAGCGCAGCGTCTCCTCCTGGCCGTGCCCGACCACGAACTGGTACTGCACGAAGCCGGCCCGGCCGTAGACGAGGTTCCAGTCCGGCAGGCCGTCCAGCGGGTGGAAGAAGGTGGCGAGCTTCTGGAGCTGGCCGCGCCGCTCGCGGGGCGCCTTGCGGTACCAGAACTCGTTGAACAGCCCGACGGTGGTGCGGCCGAGCAGCCCGTCGGGCGCGGGGCGCGGCGGGGCCGGCAGCCGGCGCGGGCGGAACGCGAGGGGGGCGCGGCGGGCCCGCTCCGGCAGCGCTTCGAGCGGGGCGTGGTCGCCGCGGGTGAGCACGGCCCGGCCGGTGCGGGCGCCACGGGCGAGCAGGTCGATCCAGGCCACCGAGTAGCGGTAGTGGTGGTCGGCGGCGGTCATCCGGGCCATCAGGTCGTCCAGGTCGGTGGCCCGCTCGGTGTCCACGGTCATCAACGACGTCTCGACCGGCAGCAGTTGGATCGTGGCGGCCAGCACCACCCCGGTCAGGCCCATCCCGCCGGCGGTCGCCCAGAACAGCTCCGGCTCCGCCTCCGGGGTCACCAGCCGGGTCTCGCCGTCGCCGGTCAGCAGCTCGAAGGCGAGCACGTGGCGGCTGAAGGAGCCCGAGACGTGGTGGTTCTTGCCGTGGATGTCGGCGCCGATCGCGCCGCCGACGGTGACGTAGCGGGTCCCGGGGGTGACCGGCACGAACCAGCCGAGCGGCAGCAGCACCTCCATCAGCCGGTGCAGCGACACCCCCGCGTCGCACGTGACCACGCCGCCGACGGCGTCGATCTCGTGGATACGGTCCAGCGCGGTCATGTCCAGCACCGCGCCGCCCGCGTTCTGCGCCGCGTCGCCGTACGCCCGGCCCAGGCCCCGGGCGATGGCGCCGCGGCCGTCGCAGGCCCGTACCGCCTCGACGACCTCCTCGTACGTGCCCGGGCGCAGCAGCCGGGCGGCGGTCGGGGCGGTGCGGCCCCAGCCGGTGACGGGGGTGGTGGCCGGCGCGAGCGGTACGGGCATGTCCGTGAACGTACCGCCGGCCAACCCGGAGGAATGCCCTATTGGGTGAGGTTCGACGGTATATGCGGCTTTTCTCACCGTAACGGTCGATCGGGAGGGGTAAGCGCGGGTGCCGCACGGTAAGCATTCGCAGTCCGATGGCCGAATCGTATGACTCACGCGCCGTGCGCGACGCGCCCGGCGCACGCGACCCAGGGGACCCCGGGGGCGTGCACCCCGCACGCGACCCGGGGGGCGCGGCCGGCCATCGGCGCGAAGCCCGACCGAGGAAGCGAGGAGGTGCGGCCGGTGTTCCGCCCGGATCACGACCTGCTGACCGTGCTGCGCGGCTGCGGCCGGCAGCCGTACGCCGCCGCCGCGGCAAGGGGGCTGTCGATGGCCGGCGAGCACGGCGCGGTCTGGCTCGCCGCCGGGCTGGCCGGCGCGGCGGCCGACCCGGCCCGCCGCGGCGCGTGGCTGCGCGCCACCGCCCTGGTGGCCGCCTCGCACGCCGCGAGCATGGCCGTCAAGCGCGTGGTGCGCCGCCCGCGCCCGCAACTGCCGCCCGGTGCCGCGCCACTGGTGCGCACCGCCGGCCGGCACAGCTTCCCCAGCTCGCACGCCGCCTCCTCCGCCGCCGCCGCGCTCGCCTTCGGCGCGCTCGCCCCGGCCGCGCCCTTCCGCCCGCTCGCGACCGCGATCTGCCTGTCCCGGCTGGTCGCGGGCGTCCACTACCCGACCGATGTCGCCTTCGGCGCGCTGCTCGGCGCGACCACCGCCCGCCTCGGGCGGGACTGGACCCACAGGGGTGTGCGATGAGTGAACCCGCCACCGTCATCGAGCAGTCGGCGCCGCCGGCGCTCGCCGTCCCCGGCACCGGCTGGACCCTCGCCACCGGGCTGCTGCGGGCCGCCCGGCCCCGGCAGTGGGTGAAGAACGGGCTGGTGCTCGCCGCGCCGTTCGCCGCCGCCCGGCTGCTCGACCTCGATGAGGCGATACGGCTGGCGACCGCGCTGGTGCTCTTCATCGCCTGCTCGGCCGCGGTCTACCTGATCAACGACGCCCGCGACGCGGAGGCGGACCGGGCCCACCCGGTGAAGTGCCGCCGCCCGGTCGCCAGCGGCCAGGTCCCGGTCTCCGTCGCCTACACCGCCGGCGGCCTGCTCGCCGTCCTCGCCCCCGCCGTGGGCGCGCTCGCCTGCAACGGCCACACCGCAGCGCTGCTCGCCGCGTACGTGGTCATGCAACTCGCCTACTGCCTGCGGCTGAAGCACATGCTCGTGGTCGACCTCGTCATCGTCACCACCGGCTTCCTGATGCGGGCCATGGCCGGCGGGCTCGCCCTGAACATCGATCTCTCCCGCTGGTTCCTGATCACCTCCGGCTTCGGCGCGCTGTTCATGGTCGCCGCCAAGCGGTACTCCGAACTCGTCCTGATGTCGCAGCGCGACGGCGACCTGACCGCCACCCGCGCGCTGCTCGGCGAGTACACCATCGGCTATCTGCGGTTCGTCTGGCAGCTCGCGGCGGGCGTGGCCGTGCTCGCCTACTGCCTGTGGGCGCTGGAGAGCAGCGGCGGCGAGCACGGCCTGCTGCCCTGGCGGCAGTTGTCGATGGTCCCCTTCACCCTGTCGGTGCTGCGCTACGCGGTCTTCGCCGATGTCGGCGCCGCCGGTGAGCCCGAGGACGTGGTGCTGCGCGACCGCCCGCTGCTGGTGATCGCCATGGCCTGGAGCGCGCTGTACGTGCTCGCGGTGGTCAATTCGTGAGGCGGCGGGTGGGGCGGCCGGTGGGGCGGGTCTCGTCGTGCGCGGGCTGAGGGGGTCCGCGCGGCACGGGGCGAGCGGGTCCGCGCGGCGCGAGGTGAGGGGGGCCGCGCGGCGCGGGATGTGGCCGGAGTTGATGGGGTTCGCGCTGGCCGGAGGGGCCGCGTACGCCGCCGACCTCGGGCTGTTCGTGTGGCTGCGCGGGCCGGGCGGGATGGGGCCGCTGACCGCGAAGTCGCTGTCGTTCCTGGCCGGCTGCTCGGTGGCGTACCTCGGCAACGCGCTGGGCACCTACCGCGGTCGCGGCCCGGTCCGGGGCAGCCGGGCGCGGCGGTACGGCGCCTTCTTCGCGGTGAACCTCGCCGGGGCGCTGGTGCAGTTGGCGTGCCTGGGCTTCTCGCACTACGTCCTCGGCCGCACCTCGGCGCGCGCCGACGTGGTCTCCGGCGCGGGGGTCGGGATGGCGCTGGCCACCGCGCTGCGGTTCTGGGGCACCCGGACACTGGTGTTCAGCTCCGCCGCCCGCGGGGACGGGCCCGGCCGGCGACGCCCGGACGAGGGACCCGCGCAGCCCGCGGGCGTGCAGGCCACGGGGGAGGGTAGCCGCCCGACATGGACTGGTTGACCCGGCTGCCGTGGATCGGCCCGCACATCGCGCGGGCGATGCGCACCCACGCGTGGCGGGCGTTCGCGCACCTTCAGACCGTGCACTGGACGCGGCTGGCCGCCGCGATGACCTTCACCAGCTTCCTGTCGCTCTTCCCGCTGCTCGCGGTGGTCGCCGCGGTCGGCGCCGCCACCTTGTCGGATCACCAGCTCGACACGCTGGAGCACAAGATCTCCCAGCAGATCCCCGGCATCGCCGACAAGCTCGACATCAACAGCCTGGTCTCCAACGCCGGCACCATCGGCGTGGCGGCCGCCGCCGCGCTGGTGTTCACCGGTATCGGGTGGGTCGGCTCGCTGCGCGACTGCCTGCGCGCGGTGTGGCGCAAGGACGACGAGGAGCGCAACCCGGTCAAGGCCAAACTCTCCGACGGCGGGGTGCTGCTGGGCCTGGGCGCGGCCGCGCTGGTCTCGCTCGCGGCCTCCGGCTTCGCCACCGCGGCGGTCAACTGGACCGCCGACCGGGTCGGCCTGGACCACCACGGCCCGGGCCGGGTGCTGCTCACCGTCGTCGGCTACGTGCTGGCGATCGTCGCGGACTTCCTCATCCTGGTCTACCTGCTGACGCTGCTGCCCGGCGTCGACCCGCCCCGCCGGGCCGTCGCGGTGGCGGCGCTGATCGGGGCGGTCGGCTTCGAGATGCTCAAGGTCGGGCTGAGCGGCTATCTGCGCGGGGTCGCGGGCAAGAACGTCTACGGCGCCTTCGGCACCCCGATCGCCCTGCTGCTGTGGTTCAACTTCATGGCGAAGCTGCTGCTGTACTGCGCCGCGTGGACCGCGACGCAGTACGGCGAGGTGGCGCCGCGGGGCGCGGTCAGTGCTTCCGGGGGGAGCGGGGACGGCGCCGGATCGCCGGGCGGTCCGGAGAAGTCCCTGGCTGCTGCGCCTTCGTCTGCCCCTGCGTCTGCTCCTGTGCCTGCTCCTGATCCGGCGCGGTCCGCTGAGCGGGGGGAGACGCCTGGAGCGGAAGGTCCCGCGCCGCGCTCGGGCTCGCACCGCTGGGAACCACCGCGGACGGAAGCGGACGGCGACGCCGCACGACGATGATCACCGCGGCCAGTACCACCAGGGTCGCGGCGGTGATCCCGGCCGCCGTCCACAGCCCGCGGGACGACGAAGAGGAAGAGGACGACGCGGCGGCGACCGCGGTCCGCCCGTCCGTCGCGACGGACGACGGCGCCGACGTCTTGGCCGCGGGCACCTGGCTCAGGGGAGGCACCAGGGTGCCGACCGGCTTGACCGTCGGCGCGGCCTTGAAGCCCCAGTCCAGCAGCGATGCCGCCTCGCGGTAGACCGCGTTGTGCCCCGACACCGCCGGGTCCGGGTGCATCACGGTGACCAGCAGCTTGCGCCCGCCGCGTTCGGCGACCCCGGTGTACGTGGCGCCGGCGTTCGTCGTGTCGCCGTTCTTCACCCCGGCGATGCCCGGGTACGGTTTCACGTCGTAGTCACCGCTGAGCAGGCGGTCGGTGTTCTGGATCTGGAAGGTCTCCCGGGTCTTGCCCGGCTGGCCCTTCTTGGGGTGCTTGACCTTCTTGTAGTCGCCGGGGAACTTCGCGGTGACCGTCGAGCAGTACTCGCGGAACTCGGGGAGCTGGAGCCCCGCGCGGGCGAACAGCGTCAGGTCGTACGCGCTGCTGGCCTGGCCGGGCATGTCGTAGCCGTCCGGCGAGACCACGTGGGTGTCGTCGGCCTGGAGTTCGTGCGCCTCGGCGTTCATGTCGGCCACGGTCGCCGGGACGCCGTGGTTCATCGCCGACAGGACGTGCACCGCGTCGTTGCCCGAGCGCAGGAACACCCCGAGCCACAGGTCCTTCACGGTGTAGGTCAGGTTCTCCTTGATCCCGACCAGGCTGCTGCCCTCGCCCATGCCCTTCAGGTCCGAGGGCACCACCTTGTGCACGGTCGACGCCGGCAGCTTCGGTATGAGCATGTCGGCCAGCAGCATCTTCAGGGTGCTGGCCGGGGCGAGCTTCCAGTGCGCGTTGTGCTCCGCGAGGACGTCGCCGGTCTCGGCGTCCGTGACGATCCACGAACGCGCGGTGATGCCCTTCGGGAGCGCGGGCACGCCCGCGGCCGCGTTCACCTGCGTGCCCGGCAGGCTCAGCCGGTCGCCGCCGACCTTCGACATCACCGCCGGCGGGCTGGGCGTCTTCGGCTTGGCCGGCGCGGCCTGCGCGGTGCCGGCCAGCACGGTCCCTCCCAGCAGGAGGGCGGTCAGGGACGCCGCGGACGCTTTCAGGGCTGAGGTCACTGTCTTGGCCACCCGCAGAACGTACCGGGCCCGGCCGCCCTCCCGCGCCCCCGGGCCCCGCGCCCGTCACGTGACCCTTCGCACGCTCGCCGCCCGGAACCCCCGCACCCCGCCCGTCATCCCTCCCGACAGCCCGCCCATACTGGTACGTATGAAGCTCAGCCGCCGCGTCTCCTGGTTCCTGGTCGCCTTCGGCGTGTGGTCCTGGATCGTCTGGACGACCTTTGTGAAGAATCTCTGGAAGGACACCAGCGGCCTCGCCTTCCACCACGGCGACCACTCCCACCCGACCGCGTACTTCTGGATTCACCTCGCCCTCGCGATCACCTCCACGATCCTCGGCACCGCGATCGGCGTCCTCGGCATCCGCGGCCTGCGGGCGCTGCGCCGCGAACGGGACCGCGCGGCGGGCGAGCAGCCGCAGGACCCGCGGGAGCAGCAGCAGTCCGAGCGGGCAGCCGCCCGCTGACCCCTGATCGACGGATCAGTGGCGGGTCGGCGCCGAGGTCACGCGTAACAGGACAGCAGCTCGTCCAGCGGTGCGGGGTCGTCGGCGCAGATCACGGGCGTTCGGCCCGGCCGCATCGCCGCGACAGCGGGTCATCAGGCGGCCCTTTCCGTGGGGGTGGGGCGGCAGTCGGCGCAGCGGGTGGTGGGGTCGTGGGTGCGGAAGGCGCGGTCGCAGCCGTCGCAGGTGTGGAGGGGGGCCGGGCGGCCGGTTGGCAGGGGTGCGGGTGGGAGTGGGGGTGGCAGGAGGGCCGTCAGGCGGTGGGCGAGGAAGCGGCCCGGGTGGTGGACGGGGCCGTGCGGCAGGCCGGAGGTCAGGGCGCGGGTGACCTGGTCCGGGTCGGCGAGGCGCTCCAGCCAGGTGTCCACGGCGGGGACCAGGCGCGCGATGTCGCGGGCGGGCAGCAGCAGGCGGGGGTCGGCGAGCCGCAGCCGGGCGAGCAGGTCGGCGGCGGGTCCCCGGGTGGGCGCCCGCACAGGCTCCTCGGCGGGGATCGGCGTCGGGCGGGCCGTGGAAGTCGGCACGGGTGCTTCCGGGCCGATGCCGCCTCCGCCGCCTCCTCCGCTCGGTCCGCCTCCTCCGTCCGGTTCGGGCGGCCGCGGGGGCCAGGGGTGGCCGGGCTCCGGGCGGTCGTACGCGATCGTGCGGCTGGCGAACCGGCCGCCGCCGATCAGGAAGCGGCGCCGCTCCAAGTAGCCGGTGGCGACAAGCTCGTTGAGCGCGCGGCGGATCGTGATCTCGCCCTCGGGGAAGCGCGCGGTGAGCGCCTTCACGGTCACCGGGGCACCGTCGGGCAGCGACAGGATGTACACGCCGAGCCCGATCGCGAGGGCGGACAACCCGGTGTGCTGGGCCAGGTGGTTGCCGATCACCGTGAAGTTCTCGGTGTGGCGGTGCCGGACGTGGATCACCCCGGAGTACGGAGTGCCGTCGGGGAGCGGGGACGCGGACAGGGGCGCGTTAGACTGAGAGTCAGCCATCGGGAAGGTGTGTCTTCCTGGTTGGTCAGGCCCTCGGACCAGGATTGCCGTCCTGCCGGGGGCCGAAGTCGTTTCGGTGGGTGGGGCGCTGCCGGTGGTGCGGAGCGGCGGCGCCGTTAGCGGCGACCGTACCGCATCCATCCGACAATCCTGACGGTATGTCACCCGTTCGGGTTAATGGTCGGATGCGGGCCGGGGGAGCCCCGACTGCGGGGACGGCAGGGGTGGTTGGTGGTTCTTTCACCTGGTCCTTTAGGTACCTCGCGACCGGCCGGTACCGGGGTCACCGCAACGTGTGCGGCCACGCCCCGGACGTGGATCGCCGTCGCGAACTCGCCACGGACGCGCCCCCTGCGGGCCTTCGTCCATGACCACTTCCGCCCGCACCGTCTTGCCGACCTCGCGCGACGAGACACCCCACGCCCGCGCCAGCGCCTGCACCAGCAGCAGCCCGCGTTCGGGCCCGAGGCATGGGCCGCGTTCGTCGCGTACGCCGCCGAGCGGGCCCGAGCCCAAGGGCGTCAAGTGCCGGACGGGTCCGCCCGAGCCGTGAGTTGAACGTTTCAATCACATCAGGTGTGACCGGGTGAGGTCGCACGGCGAGGTGCGGCGTAGACGACTTCCTTCCTGGGCATTGCCCGGATCGAAAGCACGGGTCTAACCTGGCGCACGAGTTGAACCGAATCAACTGCACCGGGTCGTCTCCGCGTGCCGTCCAGCGTCCGATGCCGACGAAGGAGCGGGACGGACGGTGCCCCGTGTCGGGTTTCGTGACGGCGCCGGGACGACGGCCGACACGGACGACCGTTCGCCTGCTCGGCTTCGCCGCTTCTCCGCCAGGAGGCACCCGTATGGTCACGCGCAGAACGTTCCTGTCCGGCTCGGCGGCCGCGGCGGTGGTCGGCGTCGGCGCGGAGCCCGCTGCCGCCGAGGCCCGTACGCCGGCGGGCGCCGGGTCGATGCGCCCGATCGACCGGCAGGCCGTCGTGGCCCGCCACCGCGTGGTCCGCGGGAAGCTCGACACGCAGAGCCCCCTGCAAGTCGGCAACGGCGGGTTCGCGTTCGGCGTCGACGTCACCGGGCTGCAGACGTTCGTGCCGTTCAACACCATGTCGGACTGGGGCTGGCACAGCTTCCCGCTGCCGCCCGGCCAGGAGCCGTCCGACTTCCGCGGCCAGGTCTGGGACACGCACGGCCGGCCCGTCGACTACCCCATTCCCAACCCGGACCAGCCCGAACTGTCGGCGTGGCTCTACGCCAATCCGGCCCGCCTCAACCTCGGACGTATCGGCATGGAGCTGACCATGCCCGACGGCCGCGCGGCCACCGCCGTCGACCTCACGGCCGTCCACCAGGAACTCGACCTGTGGACCGGCGTCCTCGACAGCCGGTTCGAGATCGCGGGCGAGCCGGTCCACGTCCGTACCTGCTGCCACCCCGACCACGACACGATCGCCGTGCAGATCGACTCGCCGCTCGTCGCCACCGGGCGGTTGGCGGTGCTCCTCGACTTCCCGTATGCCGACGGGCAGGAGTTCGCGGCGTACGTCGGTAACTACGGTGCGCCGGACGCCCACACGACGACGGCGACGACGCGCGGGCACGACCGCGCCGACCTCACGCACCGGCTGGACTCCACCGAGTACCACGTCGCGCTCGCCTGGGAAGGCCAGGGGGCGTTCACCGCGCTGGGCGCCACCACCGGCGAACTCGCCATCCGTACCGCGCGGTACGGAACCGACGGCCACTGGGCCGACGTCACCGGCATCCTCGCGCCGCTCGTCGCGGACGACTCGCTGACCCTGCTGGTCAACTACCTGAACCTCGGCGACCCGGCGCCCGGCCAGGCCAAGCGCCTGGAGGTCGGCTACACGTACGCGGGCCAGGACCACGACATCGTCGTCCCCGACGGCCAGACCCTGTCGATCGGAGCGGCGGCCGACCGGCACCGCTACCGCCTCGCCGCCGGCGGCCGTACCGACCGGCTGCGGTTCACCTGCACCTACGCGCCTACGCCGGCCGGATCGGTGCCGACGTCGAGCGCGAGCTTCGCGGCGAGCACCCGGGCCTGGCGCCAGTACTGGCTCTCCGGCGGGGCGATCGACCTGTCCGCGAGCACCGACCCGCGCTGGGAGGAACTGGAGCGGCGCGTCGTGCTCTCCCAGTACCTGATGCGCGTCAACGAGGCGGGCTCGCTGCCGCCGCAGGAGGCCGGGCTCGTCAACAACGGCTGGAACGGCAAGTTCCACATGGAGATGTACTGGTGGCACGGCGCGCACTGGGCGCTGTGGAACCGCTGGCCGATGCTCGACCGCAGCCTGGACGTCTACGAGCGCTTCCACCGGTCGGCGCGTGAACGGGCGCAGTTCCAGGGCTTCGGCGGCGCGCGCTGGCCGAAGTGCACGACGGCCGACGGGCGCGAGTCGCCGCACGTCATCCACGCCCTGCTGGTGTGGCAGCAGCCGCACCCGCTCTTCCTCGCCGAGATGGACTACCAGGCGCACCCCGACGAGAGCACGTTGCACAAGTGGCGCGACATCGTCTTCGACACCGCCGACTTCCTTTCCTCCTGGGCCTTCTGGGACGAGGCCACGAGCCGCTACATCCTCGGCCCGCCCATGTACGTCGTCTCGGAGAACACCGACCCGAGGACCACGCAGAACCCGACGTTCGAACTCGCCTACTGGCGCTTCGGGTTGCGGATCGCGCAGCAGTGGCGCAAGCGCCTCGGCCTGCGCGACGATCCGCGGTGGCAGCGCGTCCACGACAGGCTCGCGCCGCTGCCGGCGCAGGACGGGGTGTACGTCCTGCACGAGGGCGTCCAGGACATGTGGACGCAGTGGAACTACGAGCACCCGGCCCTGATCGGGCCGTACGGCTGGCTGCCGGGCGACGGCGTGGACGTGCCCACGATGGCCCGCACCGCCGAGAAGGTCTTCACCGGCTGGCAGTTCGACCAGACCTGGGGATGGGACTTCCCGATGCTCGCGATGTGCGCCGCGCGGCTCGGCCGCCCCGACGACGCCGTGGACTTCCTGCTCCACCCGGCCGCGGGCTTCCAGTTCGACGACGCCGGCCTGGCCACCGGCGGGCCGTTCCCCTACTTCCCCAGCAACGCCGCGCTGCTGTACGCCGTCGCCTTCATGGCCGCAGGCTGGGACGGCGCCCCCGACCGCCACGCCCCGGGCTTCCCGTCCGACCGGAGCTGGTCGGTGCGCTTCGAAGGGCTGCAGTCTGCCCTGTGAGTTCAGGGCCGAGGGGCGCACCACCGGTCAGGTGATTCCGGGGGCGGGTCCGGGCGGTTGGGCGGGTCGCCGCGCCTGGCACGGTCCATGATCGCCTACGCCGACATCTCGGCCTCGGCTGTCGGCGGACGGAGGCGGTCATGGACATCCTGCTGGTGGCGAGCGCGTTCAACAGCCTGACGCAGCGCGTGTTCGCGGAGTTGGGGGACCGCGGGCACCGGGTGGCGGTGGAACTGGCTCTCGGGGACGAGGCGTTGCGCGAGGCCGTCGCGGGCCACTCGCCCGAGCTGATCGTCGCACCGATGCTCAGGACGGCGATCCCGCGGGACATCTGGTCGGCGTACACCTGCCTGATCGTCCACCCGGGCCCGGTGGGCGACCGCGGACCGTCGTCGCTGGACCGGGCCGTCACCGAGGGGGCCGAGGAGTGGGGGGTGACGGTCCTCCAGGCGGTCGCCGAGATGGACGCGGGCGACGTGTGGGCGTCGGTGGCCTGCCCGGTGCCCCCGGTCGGCAAGAGCGACCTGTACCGCAACGAGATCGGTGACGCGGCGGCCCGAGCGGTGATGCTGGCGGTCGAGCGCGTCGCCGCCGGGAGCTATGTGCCGCGCCCGCAGCAGGCAACTTCCGCAGCTCCCGCAGCTCCTGCCGCTCCTGGTGCCGAAGGGCCCGCCGAACCCGCCGCCGCCGGACCGGGGGCGCCGCAGTCCCGGCCCTACCTCGACCAGAGCGAGCGGCGGATCGACTGGACGGCGGACCCCACCGAACTGGTGGTGCGGAAGCTGCGGGCAGCCGACTCGCAGCCCGGCGTGCTCGACGACCTGCTCGGGGTGCAGTGGTACCTGCACGGCGGGCATCCCGAGGACGTCCTGCGCGGGCGCCCCGGGACGCTGCTGGCCACCCGTGCCGGAGCCGTCTGCCGTGCGACCGCGGACGGAGCGGTGTGGCTCCCCGAACTGCGGCCCCGCCGCAAGCCGGGCGGGCCCGCCACCTTCAAGCGGCCGGCCGTACTCGCCCTCGGGGACCGGATGCCCGCGCTGCCCGAGTCCGCCGTCCCGCTGTGGCTGCCCCGGGAGCGGCGGACGTACAGCGACATCCGCTACGAGGAGGACGGGCAGATCGGGTTCCTGCGGTTCGCCTTCCCCGGCGGCGCGATGAGTACCGACCAGTGCCGGCGGCTGCTCGCCGCCCACCGTTTCGCCTGCTCGCGCCCGACCACCGTGCTGGTGCTGGGCGGCGCCAGGGACTTCTTCTCCAACGGCATCCACCTGAACGTGATCCAGGGCGCCGCTGACCCGGCCCAGGAGTCCTGGGAGAACATCAACGCCATGGACGACCTCGTCGAGGCGCTGCTGACGACCCCGGACCGGCTGGTCGTGGCCGCGCTCGCCGGTAACGCGGCAGCCGGCGGAGTGCCGCTCGCGCTGGCCGCGGACGAGGTCTGGTGCCGCGCCGGGGCCGTGCTCAACCCCCACTACCGGCTGATGGGGCTGCACGGTTCGGAGTACTGGACGTACACGCTGCCCCGCCGGGTGGGGGACGCGCAGGCCGAACGGCTCATGCGGCAGGCCCTGCCGGTGACCGCCGCCCGCGCGCGCGACCTCGGCCTCGTCGACCTCGTGCTCGACAGCACACCCGCGCAGTTCGGTGCGGCCGTCGCGGAACGTGCCGCACGTCTGGCGTCGGCGCCCCGCACGCAGCAGCGCGTCGTCGAGAAGAAGGCGCGGCGGGAACGGGACGAGGAGACGCTGCGGGCCCACCGCGAGCGGGAACTGGCCCTGATGCGGCAGACCTTCTTCGACCCGGACGCGCCGTACCACGCGCTGCGCAGTGCCTTCGTCACCAAGCAGCGCCCCGCGCGGACCCCTGAGCATCTGCGCTGCGGGAACACGGCGGACTAGGGCCGGCCGCAGGCGGGTCGGGCGCCGGCGGCGGGTGGGTCGGGCGCCGTTCGGCGGTCAGGCGCGGCGTTTGCGTCTACTGGTGGGGGTGGGCGGCTTCGGTGGGGTGGGGAGGGGGGTTTTGCCGATGGTGGGGAGGATGAAGTCCTGGATCAGGCCCTTGGCGTCGCGGACCAGGGGGCGGAAGGCCCGGTAGCGGGAAAGGGTGATGATCCGGGCGACGAACGGGGTGGAGCGGCGGACGAACTCGCGGGTGCGGGCGGTGTCCTCGGTGCGGTCGAAGACCCAGTACAGGACGACGACCATCAGGTGCAGCCACAGCAGGTCGGGGAGGAGTTCGGCGAGTTCCGCGTCGAGTTTGGGGGCGAGGTCGGAGCCGGTCAGGACGTCGTGGAAGAGGGCGACGGCGGTCTCGCGGGCCGGGTGGGACTCGTTGGAGAACGGGCTGAGCGAGCTGTCCGGGTCGGCGGCGGTGCGGAAGAACTGCGCGGCGAACTCGTGGTACTCCGCCGCGCAGTCCAGCCAGGAGGCGAGGGTGATCTCCAGGCGCCGCGCGAAATCCCGCTCCCCCTCCATGCGGGATGTCGCGTCGCGCGCGTGGTCGTGCGTCATCAGGTCGTAGAACCCCTGGATCAGGAATTCCTTCGACTCGAAGTAGTAGTACGCGTTGCCGACCGAGACCCCGGCCTCCTGGGCGATCGCCCGCATGGTGGTCTTGTCGTAGCCGCGCTCCTGGAACAGCCGCATCGCCGTGGCGAGGATCAGCGCCCGGGTCTGCTCGCTCTTGCCCGTCTTCGGCCTGGCCCGGCCGCCGGGCAGCGGCTCGGCCTCGCCGGTGTCGGCGGCCTTCGCGGTGGTGCGGTCGTTCATGTCCTCCACCCGGGTGAGCCTATCCGGGGGCGGGGCCGCAGCCGTCCGTGCAGGTGCCGTCGTGCTCCCCGGCGCCGGTGCGGGTGCGGGTGCCGGTGCGTGAGGTGTGAGCGGAGTCGGGGTCGGGGCCAGGCCCCGGGCTCGGCCCGGGCGCCTGGCTCCATCCGGTGACCCGGTCGTACGTCCAGCCGGGCGCCATCCCGTACGTCACCTTCCCCGGCGGCCTGGCCGGCGGGTGGGCGAGCGCGCCGTGGCTGGTGGTACCGCGGTACTTCGCCGCGCTGAGCACCGCGGCCCGGGCCAGCCGTCGCCCGGCCGGCCTGGTCAGGGTGTGCGCGAACTCGCGGTGCCCGGCCAGCGCCCACAGGCAGACGATGAACGCGTTGTCGCCCCGGTAGACCTGGCCCTGGTCGCCCACCGCGGTGATCTCCTTGGCCGTGGCGGCGTGGTCCAACTCCGGGAAGCGGCGCAGCGCTTCGCCCGACCCGGTGGGCACCAGGTCGATCGGCACGAGCTGCCGCTGCCGGGCCAGCCAGTCCGCGACGAACGAGCACAGCTTGCAGCGCGGGTCGTACAGCACGGTCAGCCCGCGCAACGGCCGGCGGGGGATCGCCCGGCGGGGGACCGGCCGGCGTCCGCTCCCGGTCGTGCTCCCACTCCCGCTCCCGATCCCACTCCTGCTCCCGGTCACGCGTGCCGCGGCCGGCGGCCGGTACGGCTCCGCCCGGCGGGCCGCGGTGCCGGCGGCCATCTCAGGCCCCCGCGGGCTTGGGCGCCCACGCGGTCGGCGTGGTGTCGTCCGGCTCGATCGGCGGGTACTGCTCGCGGTCGCTCAGGCCGCGCCGCCGGAAGCGGTTGAGGACGTAGACGTTGCCCAGGTGCATGGCGCCGAGCACCAGCAGGACGACGCCGAGCTTGACCGACAGCGCCTCGAAGACCTCACGGGCGTCCTCGATGGTGTCGGTGGTCTTCAGGTAGAGCGCGACGAAGCCGAGGTTGACCAGGTAGAAGCCGACCACCAGCAGGTGGTTGACCGCGTCGGCCAGCTTCTCGTCGCCGTGCAGGACGTCGGACAGGAAGAGCCGGCCGTTGTGGCTGAGCGTCCGGGCCACCCAGACGGTCAGCGTGACGCTGATCGCCAGGTAGATCACATAGGCGAGGACGGTGAGGTTCATGACGCATTCCACCCCTGAGAGAGTGCTCTTGAACGTGTTCAAAACTCTGACAGCAAGGATGCTAGCCCTGTTCTTGAACGTGTTCAAGACGGCCAAGTGCCGTCGCTGCGGGACTGGGTGACGGAGTGACGGTCTTGCCGGGTGGCGAGGCGGGGCAGACGAAAGCGGCCCGGCTCCTTCGGGGAGGGAGCCGGGCCGCGTCGGTGGGCGCGGGAATGCCGCGCTGAGGTGGATGGGCGCGGGAATGCCGCGCCGAGGGACGAGGTGATCGAGCGCGGTCGACCGTCGACACCGGGTCCAAGTGCCCGGAGGCGAGACAGCGGTTGGGAAGGGGGGCCGTTCAGTCGGAGTGGGCGAGTTCCAGGTCGACGTCTCCGTCGCCGTCGCGTTCGTGGTCGGTCAGCCGGACGGTCGCGGGGAAGGGCGGGTAGCCCATGGTGAGGAGGGTGTAGCTGCCCGGGTAGAGGTTGGCGAAGGCGTAGGAGCCGTCCTCGGCGGTGCGGGCCTCGGCGACCTGGTGGCCGTCCGCGTCCCGCAGGACGACCTTCGCGTCCTCGACGGGGCCGCCGTCGGCGCGGCGTACGGTGCCGGTGAGCGAGCCCGTGCCGGTCAACACCAGGTCGCAGTCGACCTGGTGGCCGGCGGTGAGCACGCTCGCGGTCTGCGGGTGGTGCCCGGGGGCGCCCGCCACCAGGACGTAGGAACCGTTGCCCGGGGCCGGCAGCGAGAAGGCGCCGTCCGGGGCGGCCTGGGCCCGGGCGGCCTGGCGGCCGTCCGAGGCGATCAGGGTGAGCTCGGCGCGCGGCACGGGCAGCCCGGCCGCGCCGGTCACCCGCCCGCGCACCAGCGGACCGGGGGCCGGAGCCGGGCCGTCGCCCGGGGCGACCGCGACCCCCGGCGCGGCGGTGGTCGCGAACCCTTCGGCCTCCTCCTCGGCCGGCTCGACCGCAAGATGCGGCAACCGCTTGTCCAGCCACCTCGGCAGCCACCAGTTGGCCGGGCCGAACAGGTGCATCAGGGCCGGCACCAGCACCGTGCGCAGGATGAACGCGTCCAGCGCCACCGCCCCGGCCAGACCGATGCCGAACATCGCCAGCACCCGCTGGCCGCTGAGCACAAAGGCCGCGAAGACGCAGATCATGATGACGGCCGCGGAGTTGATCACCCGGCTGGTCTCGGCGAGGCCGACCCGTACCGCCCGCGCGTTGTCCCGGGTGTGCACCCACTCCTCGTGCATCCGGCTGACCAGGAACACCTGGTAGTCCATCGACAGGCCGAAGAGCAGCGACAGCATGATCACCGGCAGGAAGGCGTCCACCGGTCCCGCCCGCCCGGCGAGCGCGCCGCCCCAGCCCCACTGGAAGACCGCGACCAGCACCCCGAAGGAGGCCGCGGCCGCCACCAGGTTCATCACGGCAGCGGTCAGCGGCACCACCAGCGAGCGGAACGCGAACAGCAGCAGCACGAAGCCGAGCGCGATGATCACCCCGATGAACAGCGGCAGCTTGCCGTACAGCACCGTGGAGAAGTCCTCGAACATCGCGGTCTGGCCGCCGACGTACGCCCGCATGGTGCTGCCCTTCTCGGCCGCGGGCACCACGTCGTCACGCAGGTGGTCGATCAGGTCGGACGTCGCCTTGTCCTGCGGGGAGGTGGTCGGCACCGCCTCCACCAGCGCGACCTTCTGGCCGGCCTTCATCGGCATCTGGGCCGCGTAGGCGATGCCGTGGGTGGCGCGCAGATGCGTCACCAGGCCGTCCAGCGCCGCCTGGTCGCCGGCGGACGGCACCTCGGCGAGGATCGTCAGCGGGCCGTTGAAGCCGGGCCCGAAGCCCTCGGCCAGCATGTCGTACGCCTTGCGGGTGGTGGTGCCGGCCGGGTTGTTGCCCTGGTCGGAGGAGCCGAGCCGCAAGGACAGCGCAGGGATCGCCAGCGTCGCCATCACCACGACCGCGACCGCCGCGAGCGAGCGCGGGTGCCGCTGGAGGAAGCCCGACCAGCGCGCCGCCGGGCCGTTGACCTGCTCGACCTGCGGCCCCGACGCGGCCAGCGCTCGCCGCTGCCGGCGGCTGAGCACCCGCAGGCCGAGCAGGCCGAGCAGCGCGGGCAGCAGCGTCATCGCCGCCGCCACGGTGATCACGACCGTCAACGCGGCTGCCACCGCAACGCCGTTGAGGAAGGTCAGCCGCAGGGTGAACATGCCCAGCAGCGCGATGCACACCGTGCCGCCCGCGAACAGCACGGCCCGCCCTGAGGTGTTGAGGGCGACGACCGCCGCGTCCTCCGGGCTGCGGCCGCGCAGGATCGCCCGCCGGTGCCGGGTGACGATGAACAGCGCGTAGTCGATGCCGACGCCCAGCCCCACCAGCGTCGCCAACTCCGGTGCGAAGTCGGCCACATCCATGCCGTGGCTGAGCAGGATGATCGCCGAGGACGCGATGCCGATGCCGAACAGCGCGGTGACGATCGGCAGCAGCATCCCGAACAGCGAGCCCAGCGCCAGGAAGAGCACCACCCCGGCGGCCGCGATGCCGATGCCCTCGGCGAGTTCGGGCAGCGGCTGCTCGGCCTGGGCCGGCTTGGCGCCGCCGACCTCGACCCGCAGCCCGGGCGCCCGCGCCGCGTGCGCGGTGTCGATCAGCGACTGCGCCTGCCCGTTGGACAGTTCGCCGCCGATCTTGGTGTACGTCACGGTGGCGTAGGCGGTCCGGCCGTCCTTGCTGATCTGCGCCGCGCCCGCCGGGTCGTACGGGCTGACCACCGCGCCGACGTCCTTCTGGTGCGCGATCCGCGCCAGCGCCGGGGCGATCCGCTGCCGCACCTGGGCGTCGCGCACCGAACCGGAGTCCACGTGCCACACCACGGTGTCGGCCTCACCGGACTGCTCGGGCACCGCCTTGCCCATCAGGTCGAGCACCTTCGCGGACTCGGTGCCCTTCAGCGAGAACGCGTTGGAGTACGCGTCCCCGGCCATCCGGCCCGCGCCGCCCACGATCAGCAGCGCGGCCGACCACAGCAGGATCACCCACCACTTGTGCCGGAAGCACCAGCGCGCCACACCCGCCACGTCACATCCCCCATCGTCGGTCGAAGTCGCATCCGAACCCCGAACGGCCCGTCCCTTCAGCGTCCGTGGCCGCGCACCCCCTCACCAAGCCGAACCGCGTTCTCTCAAGGAACTCCAAAGTTCGCCGCCGTCCGCCCGCCACACCGCCCACGGATACTGAGGGGCATGGACGCCACCGTGCTCATCGTCGAAGACGAACCCGGTATCGCCGACATCCTGCGAATCACCCTGAAATACAACGGATTCACGGTATACGAGGCGGCCACCGGCCGGCAGGCGCTGGCCGCCGCCCGGGAGCACCGGCCGGACCTGGTGCTGCTCGACGTGATGCTGCCCGACGGCAACGGCTTCGAGGTGTGCCGGGCGCTGCGCGAGGAGCGCGCCGCCGAAGGCGCGGGGCCGGACGGCGACCGGACCGACGCGCCCGCGGTCATCTTCGTCACCGCCCGCGACGCCCCGCGCGACGTCGTGGCCGGACTCGCCCTCGGCGGCGACGACTACATCACCAAGCCCTTCGGGGTCGACGAAGTGGTGGCCCGGGTGCACGCGGTGCTGCGCCGCACCCGCCGCGACCCGCTGCCCGCCGCGCGGCTGCTGCGCCACGGCGACCTGGAACTGGACGAGGCCACCTACACCGTCCGCCGAGCCGGACAACCGGTCGAACTCACCCCCACCGAGTACAACTTGCTGCGGCACCTGCTGCGCAACGCCGGCCGCATCCTCACCAAGGAACAACTCCTCCAGCACGTCTGGCGTTACGACACTGCGGTGTCCTCCACCGTCGTGGAGACGTACATCTCCTATCTGCGGCGGAAGTTGGACCGGTTCGGGCCGCCGTTGATCCAGACCAGGCGCGGGGTCGGCTACGGCATCTGCACGGCGCCGGGCGCGGCCCGCGATGTCCTTCGGTCGGGTGACCCGCGTCAAGCAGGTGACGGGCGCCAGGCCGGTGACGCGGGGCGCGCCGATGGCGGGCGTCAGTCCGGCGACACGCGTCGAGCCGGGGACGTGTCCGGGGACCTGTCCGGGGACCTGCCTGGGGACGGCGGTGCGGCGTGAGGGCGGCGGCGACGGTGTGGGCGCGCTGCGGGTTCTGGCCGCGCCCGCACTCGCTGCGCGGTCGGTTCACCATCGCCAACGTGCTCTTCCTCGCGGTCGGGCTGGTGCTCGCCGCGGCCGCGAGCATCGCCGCCACGTACGTGGTGCTGGTCGGCGAGATCGACGACTCGTTGAAGTCGTCGCAGTCGACCATGGCGCACGCCTCCCTCGACGCCAGCGGGCTACGGCAGTTGTGCACGCTCGCCGACGTGCTGGGCGGCAAGGGCGGCGGCTCGGCGGTGGCCAGGACGTTCCAGCAGGACCTGCTGATCGTGCTGGACCCGCACGGCAGGCCGGCCACGATCTGCCAGAACGGCGCGACCCCGGTCGACGCCGAACAGCGGTCCCTGGCAGCCGCGTTGCCTGACCCGCGGAAGCTGGCGAGCGGGGGCGCGGTGACCGTGCACGGCGGCGGCAGGAAGTACCGGGTGGTCGGGGTGCGGCTGGCCGACGGCACCATCGTGGTGCGGGGTATGCGGCTGAGCGGGGTGGACCACGCGGTCGGCGAGCTGCTGGTCGTGGAGGGCTGCGTCGGGGTGGTGCTGCTGGCGCTGCTCGCGGCCGGCTCGCTCACCGCCGCCCGCCGGCGGCTCAGCCCGCTGGAGGACATGGTGGAGACCGCCTCCGCGATCTCCGAGGGCGACCTGTCCCGGCGGGTGCCGGAACCGACCGCCCGGCACGGCTCGGAGGAGGTCGAGCAGCTCAGCGGCTCGCTCAACGCGATGCTCCAGCAGATCGAGACCGCGCTCACCGACAGCGAGCGCGCCACCGCCCAGTTGCGGCAGTTCCTCGCCGACGCCTCCCACGAACTGCGCACCCCGCTGGCGTCCGTACGCGGCTACCTCCAGCTGTACGAGAAGGGCATGCTCGACGCCGACGAGCAGGACCGGGCGCTGCGCCGGGTCTCGGCGGAGGCGTTGCGGATGAGCCGCCTGGTGGACGAACTCCTGGCGCTGGCACGGCTGGACGACCGCCCCGCGCTGCGGCTCGGCCCGGTCGACCTCGCCTGCCTGGTCCGGGAGGCCGCCGCCGACCTGGCCGCGCAGCAGCCCGAACGGCCGCTGACGATAAGGGTGTTGGCTTCTCCCGCGACGGCCGCTCCCGCGACGGTCGCTCCCGGGGCGGTCGCTCTTGGGTTGGCCGGTGCCGGGGCGCCCGAGGCCGGGGCGCCCGACGCCGGAGCGGCCGACGCCGAGGCGGCGGACGCGGACCTGCCACCGGTCCTCGGCGACGAGGCCGGGCTGCGGCAGATCATCGGCAACCTGCTGGGCAACGTCCGCGTGCACACCCCCGCGGACGCCCCGGTCACGGTGGAGGTCGCCGCCCACGGCACCGACGAGGTACGGCTGTCGGTGAGCGACCGCGGCCCCGGGCTCGCCCCCGCCGACGCCCGCCGCGTCTTCGACCGCTTCTTCCGGGCCGCCCCCGACCGCGCCCGCGACACCGGCGGCGCCGGCCTCGGCATGTCCATCGTGCACGCGCTGGTCCAGGCCCACCACGGCGAGGTCACCGTGCGGACCGCACCCGGCCGCGGCCTTACCGTGGAGGTCACGCTGCCCGCGGTGAGCAGGCAACTCGCGCCCGCGTGAAGGCGAGTGCGCGGACCGGGCCGCAGGCGGGGGAGCCTGAACCGTTCCGCGCGCGGGGGGAGCCCGGGGCGCTCATGCGGCGGGCACCGGCTCGGCCGGCAGCGCGCGGGCGGCGCGGACCCCGGGCACGGCCGCGGTGCCCAGGCACGCGGCGGCGACGAGGGCGGCCGAGACGTACAGGGGCGCGGCCGGGCCGAAGGAGTCGGCGGCGAGCGGCGCGACGGCGTACCCCACGGGCATCGCGGCCAGCGACAGCAGCCAGTCGTACGACGTGACGCGGGCGAGCACCCCGGCGGGCACCGACGCGTAGACGTAGGTCTCCCAGACCGGGGTGAGCAGGCCGAGCGCTGCCAGGGCGAGGCCGTAGGAGGCGACCAGCAGCCACGCGGGCGCGCCGGCGGCGAGCAGCGCCAGCGGCAGCGCGTACGTGGCCAGGCCGAGGTTGCCGGTGAGGATCGGGCGGCGCAGCCGGACGCGGGAGGCGAGCAGCGAGCCGAGCAGCAGACCGACCGAGCCGGCTTCCAGGACCGCCACCCAGACCCCGTCGCCGCCGGCCTCGCGGTGCACCACGAGCGGGCCGAGCGTGGCCAGTACGGCTGCCGCACCGTTCCAGATCCCGTGCGCCACGAGGCTGGTCCAGTACCAGTCGCGGGAGCGCACCTCGCTCCAGCCCTGGACCAGGTCCTTGCGGATCGACCGCCGGGGTATCCGCTCGCGCCGCACCCGGATCACCGCGAGCATCGAGGCGCTGGCCGCGAAGGACGCCGCGTCCAGTACGAAGGCCCAGCCGGGTCCGGCGGTGAAGATCAGCGCGCCCGCGACGGCCGGGCCGGCCAGCCGGGTGGCGTTCGCCGCCGAGGCGGTCAGCGCGTTGGCCCGCAGCAGGCCGGCGGCGCCCACGGTGCCGTTGATCAGCGGCCCGGTGGTCGGCATCGCGAAGGCGGAGGCGGTGCCGCCGATCGCCTCGGCCACCGCGATGTGTGCCAACCGCGGTGACCCGCCGATGAGTTCGAGGCCCACCAGGAGTTGTGCGGCGCACCGGACCAGGTCCGTGACGAGGGCGACCTTGCGTGCGTCGAGCCGGTCGGCGACCACCCCGCCCAGCGGGAGCAGCAGCAGGCGCGGCACCATCGTGCAGCCCAGCACGAGGGCGAGCGCGGAGGGCGAGCCGGTGGCCCGGCTGATCGCGATGGCCAGGGCGGCGGGGACGACGGCGTCGCCGAGCGCGGACAGGGTGCGTCCGGCGAACAGCAGGCGGAAGGCGCGGAGTCGGAGGGGGTGCGTCACGTCCGCAGGGTATTTCGGCTCCGAATCTTTCGTCAACGAATATTTCGCTGACGATGGACTACGGTCGACCGGCATAGGATGCCGCCATGACCCCCGCCTCCGACGTCCCGCCCGGGCCGCCCGGGCCACCGGCGCTGCCCGCGCTGCCCGCGGCGCCCGCGCCGCCCGCTCCGGCGAAGCGGCCCCCGCGCGCCGGGAGCGCGGCCCGGGACTGGACGGACGGGCACGTCGCGCGCTGGGAGCCGGTGCTGCCCGGCCTCGACCCCGACATCGAGGGCGCGGTCACCCGGGCCAAGGCGCTCACCGACCACTTGCGCCGGGTGCGGGAGCGCTCGCTGGTCGACTTCGGCCTGCACAAGCACGAGTTCGACACGCTGCACACCCTCGCCGGCCGCGGCGGCCGCGCCGCCCCCTCCGAACTCGCCGCCGACCTGAAGATGGCCCCCGCCTCGATCACCGGGCGCCTGGACGGCCTGGAGCAGCGCGGGTTCGTGCGCCGCAGCCACTCCGCGGAGGACCGCCGCCGCGTCGACGTCGAACTCACCGAGGACGGCCGCGCCGCGTGGCTCGGCGCGCTGGACGTCGTCGGTCACGAGGAGTACCGCCTGCTGGGCACCCTCAGCCCCGCCGAACGCCGCACCCTGTCCGACCTGTTGCGCCGGATCATGGTCGTGGCCGAGGACCCGGACGACGGGCCGTAGGCACACCCGGCCCGCCGTGCGCGTCTTCGGGTTGTCCGGACCGGCGGTCAGCCGCCCGACGGCGGAGGACGCGAACTCCCCTTCCGCCGCGGCGTCCTGGCGGTGGTCGTCGGCCGCCGCCCCGTGCAGCGGTATCTCCAGCAGCGCGGTCAACGCCATCGCCGAACCCCCTGATGCCCGCGCCCCTCGGCGCCCGCCTCCACCTCGGAGGACGACGGCGGCAGGCTATGCGCGGCCACCGACACCGGCCACCGACATCGGCCACCGACACCGGCCACCGGCAGTGGCCGCCCGCAGCAGCCACCGACTTCCGCTGCCAGGAGGCGTGTCGGTGGGGGCATCTAGGGTCGGTTCCATGGCAACGGTGACCTTCGTCGACGAGACGACATCCGGTGGGCGGAGCGGCTCCTGGGGGCTGGAGATCGCGGAAGAACGGCTGACGGTGGGGGAGTTGATACGCAGGAGGGTCTTCCAGGAGGTCGCGGAGTACCACGCGGCCGGGTCGGAGGTCTTCCGCGGCCTCGTCCAGCCGTCCGACGCCGAAGTGGCCCTGAACGGCTACCGGTTGCGCACCCCGCGCCGGATCGACCCGGAGCAGCAGTACGAGTTGGCCCGCACCGCCTTCGGGCGCAACGGCTTCCTGGTGCTCGTGGGGGACCGCCAGGTCGAGGAGTGGGACCAGGAGATCGACCTGCCGCTCGGCACCGAAGTGGTCTTCCTCAAGCTCGTTCCGCTGGTGGGTGGCTGATGGCGGTCTTCGGCGAACTCGTGGTGGAGGTCCGGCGGCACGCCGCCGAGCGGAACATGGGCCTGCTGGCCGGCACGCTGGTGCGGGCGGTCACGCAGTCCGGCCGGCTGTACCCCGGCATGGAGAAGCCGATCGAGGCGGTCCGGGAACTGCCGGACGACGACCGGCGCCGCCTGGTCGGCGCGCTGGTCGACCGGCACCGGGCCGGCGCCGACACCGACGAGGTCCGCGACCTGGTGCTCCAACTGGTGACCCTCCTCGCCCAGGGCCTCGGCGAGGACACCCTCGCCACCGAACGGTCGCTGCGCCTGGACCGCTACGCCCACACGCACAGCGTCTGGTACGGCGACGAGCTGGCCGTCCTGGTGGCGGCCGAACTCGCCGCCGGGCGGACCCTGCCGCCCCCGGTTGTCGGCGTCGTACGGCGCAGCGCCCT
This sequence comes from Streptomyces sp. NPDC088194, assembly GCF_040702025.1. Classification (NCBI taxonomy): domain Bacteria; kingdom Bacillati; phylum Actinomycetota; class Actinomycetes; order Kitasatosporales; family Streptomycetaceae; genus Streptomyces; species Streptomyces sp. NPDC088194. The sequence goes on from NZ_JBFBIV010000036.1 coordinate 38,723, forward strand.
GGTCGCCTACCGCAGCGGGCCGCTGTCCGCGCTGGCGAAGAACCTCGCCGAGCCCGCGCTGAACATCGGTGAGCCCTGGGCCGAGGCCGCGCTCGCGGATGCGGCCGAACTCGGCCCGTCCTGGGTCGAACTGCTGCGGCACGCGGCCACCGCGACCGCCGCGCGGCCGAACGGGGCCTGGGAGAAGAAGGGCCGCGCCCTGCTCGACCCGCTCGACCCGGACGCCGTACGGGCCCGCGTGACCGGCTGGCTCGCCCGGGTCGGCCGCCCGCGCACGCTGCCGTACGAGGAGCAGGCGTACGCCCCCGCGCAGAACGACCTGTTCGACCCGTACAACGCCAACGCGCTGCGCGGCCTGACCTGGCTGCTGTCGCTGCTCCCGCCGCACCCCGACACCGCCCGCGCGCTCGGGCGGCTGGTCGAGACGTCGCTGCGCAAGGTGCCCGGCACCGGCCCGCGCAACCCCAAGGTCGCCAACGCCGCCGTGCTGGCGCTGTCCAGGACCGAGGGCGAGGCCGCGCTCGCCGAACTCGCCCGGCTCGCCTCCCGCGTCACCTTCAAGGGCACTCTCAAGCAGCTCGACACCGCGCTGGAGAGCCGGGCCACCGCGATGGGCCTGAGCCGCGAGGAGGTCGAGGAACTCGCCGTCCCCTCCTACGGGTTGACCGAGGTCGGCCGACTGCCGCACGAGCACGGTGAGTTGGCGGTGACCGCCGGGAAGGCGGTACTGACCTGGCGGAACGCCGCCGGCAAGACCGTGAAGAGCCCACCCGCGCCGCTGAAGCGGGAACAGCCCGAGCTGATAGCCGAGTTGAAGGCGTCCGCGAAGGACATCGACAAGATGCTCAGCGCGCAGGCCGAGCGGCTGGACCGGCAGTTCCTGGCCCGCCGCACCTGGGCGTACGCCGCGTGGCGCGCGAGCTACCTCGACCACCCGCTGGTCGGCACCCTCGCGCGGCGCCTGCTGTGGACGGTCGACGGCCGCGCCTGCGGCTGGGCGGACGGCGGGTTGCGCACCCTCACCGACGACGCGCTCGGCGCGGTGGACGCCGCCGCCACCGTCGAGCTGTGGCATCCGGTGGGGCGGGAGCCGGCCGAGGTGGTCGCCTGGCGGGACTGGCTGGAGCGGCACGAGATCACCCAGCCGTTCAAGCAGGCCCACCGCGAGGTGTATCTGCTCACCGACGCCGAACGCGCCACCCGGACGTACTCCAACCGGTTCGCCGCGCATGTGCTGCGCCAGCACCAGTTCCACTCGCTGGCCGCGGTCCGCGGCTGGCGCAACAAGCTGCGGCTGATGGTCGACGACACCTATCCGCCCGCCGTGCGCGAGCTGCCGCGGTGGGGACTGCGGGCCGAGTACTGGATCGAGGGCACCGGCGACGAATACGGCGCGGACACCACGGAGTCCGGGTCCTACCTGCGGCTGAGCACCGACCAGGTGCGCTTCTACCCGGCCGGCGCGCCGGAGAACCGGGCGCACGCCGGCGGCGGCGGTTACGGGCAGGGCCGGCGGCAGACGCCCGCCGAGGCGCTGCCGTTGGAGGAGGTCCCCGCGCTCGTGCTCAGCGAGGTGCTGCGCGACGTGGACCTCTTCGTCGGTGTGGCCAGCGTCGGCAACGACCCCACCTGGCAGGACGGCGGCCCCGGCGGCCACTTCCAGGCGTACTGGCACAGCTACAGCTTCGGCGAGCTCTCGCAGACCGCCGAGAGCCGTCGCGACCTGCTCACCCGGCTGGTGCCGCGGCTGGCGATCGCGGACCGGTGCAGCATGGAGGGCCGGTTCCTGCACGTACGCGGCGAGCGGCACACGTACAAGATCCACCTCGGGTCCGGGAACATCCTGATGACGCCGAACGACGCGTATCTCTGCATCGTGCCCACGTCCGCGCCGGGCGCCCCCGGTGTCGGCTACCTGCCCTTCGAGGGCGATCGCACCCTGGCGGTGATCCTCAGCAAGGCGCTTCTGCTCGCCCGCGACACGGAGATCACCGATCCGACGATCCTGAGCCAGCTCTGAGCCGACGCCGAACCCCTGGTGTGCTCGGCGCCTTCGCACGGAAGGAGCCGAGCACACCAGGGGGCGTCAAAAGGATCAGAAGCGGCGGGTGATCAGGGCGCGCTTGACTTCCTGGATCGCCTTCGTGACCTCGATACCGCGCGGGCAGGCGTCCGTGCAGTTGAAGGTGGTGCGGCAGCGCCAGACCCCGTCCTTGTCGTTGAGGATCTCCAGCCGCTGCTCACCGCCCTCGTCGCGGGAGTCGAAGATGAACCGGTGCGCGTTGACGATCGCGGCCGGGCCGAAGTACTGCCCGTCGTTCCAGAAGACCGGGCAGGCCGACGTGCACGCGGCGCACAGGATGCACTTGGTGGTGTCGTCGAACCGCTCGCGGTCCGCCGCGGACTGCAGCCGCTCGCGGGTCGGCTCGTTGCCCGTGGTGATCAGGAACGGCATCACGTCGCGGTACGCCTGGAAGAACGGGTCCATGTCGACCACGAGGTCCTTCAGCACCGTCATGCCCTTGATCGCCTCGACGGTGATCGGCTTCTCCGGGCTGACGTCCTTGATCAGCGTCTTGCAGGCCAACCGGTTCTTCCCGTTGATCCGCATCGCGTCCGAACCGCACACGCCGTGCGCGCACGAGCGGCGGAAGGTCAGCGACCCGTCGATCTCCCACTTGACCTTGTGCAGCGCGTCCAGCACGCGCTCCTTGGGGTCGACCTGGATCTGGTAGTCGACCCACTCGGCCTCCGCGGAGACCTCCGGGTTGAACCGGCGCACCCGCAGGGTGATCGCGATCAGGTGGTTTCCGGTGACCTCGGCCGCGTCCAGGGCCGCCGAGTGCTTGTCGACCGTCGGGGTGCTCATCAGTACTTACGCTCCATCGGCTGGTAGCGGGTCTGCACGACCGGCTTGTAGTCGAGGCGGATCGACTCGGAGCCGTTCGCGTCCACCTCGCGGTACGCCATCGTGTGCCGCATGAAGTTGACGTCGTCGCGGGTGGGGAAGTCCTCGCGGTAGTGGCCGCCGCGGGACTCCTTGCGGGCGAGCGCGGAGACCGCCATCACCTCGGCGAGGTCGAGCAGGTTGCCCAGCTCGACGGCCTCCAGCAGGTCGGTGTTGAACCGCTTGCCCTTGTCCTGGATGGAGACGTGCAGGTAGCGCTCGCGCAGCTCGGCGATCTTCTCCACCGCGGTCTTGATGGTCTGCTCGGTGCGGAAGACCATCACGTTGGCGTCCATGCACTCCTGGAGCTCCAGGCGCAGTTCGGCGACCCGCTCGTTGCCGGTGGAGTTGCGCAGCCGCTCGACCTGCGCCTCGACCCGCTCGGCCGGGTTCTCCGGCAGCGGCACCAGGTCGTTGGCGTGGGCGTACTCCGCGGCGGCGATGCCGGAGCGGCGGCCGAAGACGTTGATGTCCAGCAGCGAGTTGGTGCCCAGCCGGTTCGCGCCGTGCACGGAGACGCAGGCCACCTCGCCGGCCGCGTACAGGCCCGGCACCACGGTGGTGTTGTCGGAGAGCACCTCGCCCTGCACGTTGGTGGGGATGCCGCCCATCGCGTAGTGCGCGGTGGGCTGGATCGGGATCGGGTCGGTGTACGGCTCGATGCCCAGGTAGGTGCGGGCGAACTCGGTGATGTCCGGCAGCTTCGCGTCCAGCTGCTCCGGCGGCAGGTGGGTCAGGTCGAGGTAGACGTGGTCGCCCTCGGGGCCGCAGCCGCGGCCCTCGCGGATCTCGGTGTAGATCGCGCGGGAGACGACGTCGCGCGAGGCGAGGTCCTTCATGACGGGCGCGTACTTCTCCATGAAGCGCTCGCCGTCCTTGTTGCGCAGGATGCCGCCCTCGCCGCGGGCACCCTCGGTGAGCAGGATGCCCATCCGCCAGATGCCCGTCGGGTGGAACTGGAAGAACTCCATGTCCTCCAGCGGCAGCCCGCGCCGGTAGATCGCGGCCTGGCCGTCGCCGGTGAGGGTGTGCGCGTTGGAGGTCACCTTGAAGAACTTGCCGGTGCCGCCCGACGCGTAGATCACCGCCTTCGCCTGGAAGACGTGGATCTCACCGGTGGCCAGCTCGTACGCCACCACGCCGGACGACCGCTGCACGCCGTCGACCTCGGTGAGCAACTGGTCCAGGACGTAGAACTCGTTGAAGAACTCCACGCCCTCCTTGACGCAGTTCTGGTAGAGCGTCTGGAGGATCATGTGGCCGGTGCGGTCCGCGGCGTAGCAGGAGCGGCGCACCGCGGCCTCGCCGTGGTTGCGGGTGTGGCCGCCGAAGCGGCGCTGGTCGATCCGGCCTTCGGGCGTCCGGTTGAACGGCAGGCCCATCTTCTCCAGGTCGAGGACCGCGTCGATGGCCTCCTTCGCCAGGATCTCGGCGGCGTCCTGGTCGACCAGGTAGTCACCGCCCTTGATCGTGTCGAAGGTGTGCCACTCCCAGTTGTCCTCCTCGACGTTGGCCAGTGCGGCGGCCATGCCGCCCTGGGCCGCGCCGGTGTGGGACCGGGTCGGGTAGAGCTTGGTCAGGACGGCGGTGCGGCTGCGCTTGGTCGACTCGATGGCCGCGCGCATACCCGCGCCGCCCGCGCCGACGATGACGGTGTCGTACGTGTGGAATTGCATGGGGGTCGCTTCCCTGTCCGGCCCTGGCCTAGCGGATGTTCGGGTCGAAGGTGAAGATCACCAGCGACCCGAGCGCGATGGTGAACGCCACAGCGGTGAACAGAATGGTCTTGAGCCAGACACGGGTGTTCGGCTGCTCGGCGTAGTCGTTGATGATCGTGCGCAGGCCGTTGCCGCCGTGCAGCATGGCCAGCCAGAGCATGGCCAGGTCCCAGTACTGCCAGAAGGGCGACGCCCAGCGGCCCGCGACGAACGCGAAGCCGACCTTGGTGACACCGCCGTCGAGCACCAGCTGGATCAGCAGGTGGCCGAGCACGAGCACCACGAGCACCACACCGGACAGCCGCATGAACAGCCAGCCGTACAGCTCGAAGTTGGTGCGGCCGCGGCGCGGCGTGCGCTTGGTCCTGGCCCGCGGCGGCTCGATCACCGGCGCCGGGTTCTCCGGGCTGTAGGAGATGCTGGAGCCGGTCAGTTCGACGGCGTCCTTGGGGGAGACTTCAGTGGCCATGGGTCAGCTCCCGAACAGGACTCGGGCGGCGTGGCCGAGTACCGGGTAGATCGCGCCGAGCATCAGGACGATCCACAGGCCCATCACGGTCCAGAACATCTGCTTCTGGTAGCGGGGGCCCTGGGTCCAGTAGTCGACGGCGATGATCCGCAGACCGTTCAGCGCGTGGAAGAGGATGGCGGCCACCAGGCCGTACTCCAGCAGGCTGACGATGGGCGTCTTGTAGGTCGCCACGACCTTGTCGTAGTCCTCGGGCGATACGCGCACGAGCGCGGTGTCGAGGACGTGGACGAACAGGAAGAAGAAGATGAGGACACCGGTGACTCGATGAGCCACCCACGACCACATGCCTTCCCGGCCGCGGTACAGCGTTCCAGCCGGCACGGAAAATACCCTCCGGGAGCGGGACGAGGGCTGCCGGCTTCTTGTCGGTCACGCCCGGCCGGGTACGGTCCACCGGCCCCGGCCATCGTAGCGACGTGACCTGTGCCTCGTACTGCGGGGTAGTGCTTGTGTGATCGATCCCGCACGGTCGGGTGAACGCTACGGCCGGTGCGCGTCCACCAGGGCGGACGGTCGGAGGGTGTCGGGACCCGCTGCCAGCCGCAGCAGCCGGGCCCGGGTGATCCGCCTCAACTGCTCGGCGGTGACGGCCGACTCGTGGTCCGCGTCGTGGCCGAGCCGGGTGCGCAGGCTGGCCATGGTCTGGTCGAGGGCGGCGGCCGGGTCGGCCGCGTCCAGGGCGATCACGAAGACATGGCCGAACTTCGCCTCGTAGGCGGCGTGGGCGGCGCGCAGCGCGGTGTGCACGGCGAACCCGCCGCGGTCCGGCAGCGGGGTGGTGTCCTCACCCAGCAGCGCCTCGGCGACATCGGCGGGCGCCAGGTCGTACGCCGCCTCGTCGGCTGCGGCGAGCAGCGCCTCCACCGTCGGGTACGGGCGGTGGGCGGCCATCCGGCGGGCCCAGCGGTGCGAGCCGCAGCAGGTGAGCAGGGCCGTCTCGGCGTCGGCGGCGGGCACGCCGTTGAGCAGGCTCAGCCCCTCGGGCGGCGTGTCGCTGGACAGCGGGGCTCCTGGATCGCGAGGCGGTCGCGCCGGCACGGGGGGTCGTACGGCGCGCGGTTCGGGACGCGGGGCGAGGCGCGTGACGGGGGGCGTGACATGGGGCGTTACGGAGGGCACGGCAACTGTAGACGCGGCTGGGGCCCGATCGGTTGGCCCGATCTGCGAATTCACCCGTACGAGCAAGGGGCGCGGGGTGGACCCGGGCGCGGCGCGATCGGGAGACCGGGTCCGGTGCGGCCGGTCCGCTGCGGTCGGTTCGCTGCGGTCGGTCCGGCGTGACGACGGCCGGGGGCCGCCTCCCCCCACAGGAGCGTCCCCGGCCGCCGACTTGTACGGCGTATGCGGGACCGAAAGTGTCACCGGCCGTCATGGGGCAGGATGGTGGCTGTTCACGGGGGACCAGGGGGTCGAGGGGGCGGGGCCGGACGTGGATCTGGAGACCGCGGTGAGCGCGGCGCAGGGCGGTGACGAGACCGCGTTCAGGGTCCTGTACCGCGCGGTGCAGCCGCAGTTGTTGCAGTACGTACGCAGCCTGGTCGGCCCGGGCGACGCGGAGGACGTCGCCTCGGAGGCGTGGCTGCAGATCGCCCGCGACCTGCCGAGCTTCCGTGGCGGCGGTAGCGGTATCCGCGGTTGGGCGGCCCGGATCGCCCGCAACCGGGCGCTGGACCACATCAGGGCGCGCAGCCGCCGCCCGGTCGCCGGGGCGGGGGTGGACGAGCTCGTCGCGCTGCCGGGTCGGGCCGACACCGCGGGCGAGGCGCTGGACGCGGTCGCCACCGACCGCGCGCTGGCCGCGATCGTGGCGCTGCCGCGCGAGCAGGCCGAGGCGGTGCTGCTGCGGGTGGTGATGGGCCTGGACTCCACCAGCGCGGCCCAGGTGCTGGGCAAACGCGCCGGCTCTGTGCGGATGGCCACACACCGGGGGCTGCGCAGGCTGGCCGAACAGCTCTCGGTGGTGCGCGAGGACCGGGAGGATGGTGCCCGCGGGGCCGGCGGGGAAGCAGTGGGGGAACCGGAGGGGGAAGCGGAGGGGGGAGCGGCGGTGCGGACCGGCGCGACGTTCTCCGCGCCCACGGCAGGCCCTAGGGCCCGATGAGGAAGTGGCATGAGTGACGACGGACGGGCGGCGGGGGTCCCGCGCCCGCGGCGGCCCGAACGACCGCCGGGCGCGGGCGGGATGGGCGATTCGTGCTGTCCGGATGCATCGGACGGTTGGGGTGGCCCGGATGGTTCGGATGGTTGGGGTGTCCCGGACGGTTCGGATCATTCGCACGGCTGGCGCGACTTCGGCGGCCCGGACGTCCTGGCCGGATTCGGCGGCGCCGGGTTCGGCGGCGGGCCCGGACGGCCCGAGGCGTCCGGCGGCCGCGCGGACTGGCTGACCGGCGACGCTGCGGAGGCGCTGCTGTCCGGCCGCCGGGTGCCGCTCGCGGACCGCAGGGCGGCGGGCGAGGCGGAGCGGTTGGCGCTGCTCCTGCTGGCGGCCGCGGCGGACCCGGGCGTCCTCCACCCGCTCGACCCGGGGCGCGAGGAGGCGGCCCTGGCCGCCTTCCGCGCGGCGCGCGCGGCGGGCCTCGGGTCGGCCGAACCGGTCCTCGACGGGGTGCCGCCGGTGCCGATCGCGGGCGGGCCGGTGCCGGGCGGGCCGGCCGCGGGCGACGCGCTGCCGGAGCCCGTGGTGGTGGGCGGCCGCGCCGCGGACCAGGTCCGCGCCGGGTCCGTACGCTCCGCGCGCCTCGTGCCGGTGCGGCGGACGCGGAGCGGGCGCTCCACCCGGATCGTGCTGGCCGCGGCGGCGTCGGTGGTCGCGCTCGGCGGGGTCGCGGTCGGCGTGGCGGCGACCGCAGCGCGCGGCGGTGGCCGGGAGCCGGTGCGGCCGGCCGGCAGCAGCGCGCCCGTGTCCGTCGCGTCGGACGGTTCCGGTCCGCCCGACACCGGCGTCTCGGGTGCCACCGGCCGGCGCGCCGTGATCCCCGGGGAGGTGCCCGATCCGGCCCGTACGACGCCCGGCCCGCCCGCGCGTACCGCCCTGCCTCCCGACGCGGACCGGGACACTCTCGTGCCGCCGGGACACGGCGACCACGGGCGCGGGAAGGGCGCCGCGAACCGCCTGAAGCACGGCCGCCACAAAGGCTGGGGCCGCGGCCACGCGGTGGCGTCGGGCGCGGCGCGCTGACCCGCGGCGGACCGCCGGTCCGCGGCGGTGGGTGACACTTCCGGGGCTCGCGCCGCCGTAAGGAGTGGGCCGACTGGTCATCGGCCCGGTGGACGCCGGCTCTCCCCGTGCCGGTGTCCACGACACAGAGCGCGGCCGGGTGCGTTTTTCCCCCTGCCCGGCCGCGCTCGCCGTTCGCGGGGCGCCGCGAGCGTCGCGCGGCGGCCCTCGGCGCGCAGCGCGCCCACTCCGGCGACGCGGCATCCGTCCCCTTTCGCTCCCCACGTCGTAAGGTCCGTGGGCGAGCCGGTCTGTTCACGCGCCCGCCACCCCACGTGGCGCGGACGCGGGCACACCCCCACCGAGCCGGCGGAGGCGGAGGCGGAGAGCATGACGCGCGAGTCGGAGTCCGGTCTGCCGATCGAGCCGGTGTACGGCCCGGAGGACCTGGACGGCTGGGACCCCGCCGAGCGGCTGGGCGAACCCGGCGGGTACCCGTTCACCCGCGGTGTGTACCCGTCGATGTACACCGGCCGGCCCTGGACGATGCGGCAGTACGCCGGGTTCGGCACCGCCGCCGAGTCCAACGCGCGCTACCGGCAGCTCATCGCCCACGGCACGACCGGCCTGTCGGTCGCGTTCGACCTGCCGACCCAGATGGGGCACGACTCCGACGCCCCGATCGCGGCCGGCGAGGTCGGCAAGGTGGGTGTGGCGATCGACTCGATCGACGACATGCGGGTGCTCTTCGACGGCATCCCGCTGGACCGGGTGTCCACGTCGATGACGATCAACGCGCCCGCCGCGCTGCTGTTGCTGCTGTACCAACTCGTCGGCGAGGAGCAGGGCGTGCCGGCCGGGAAGCTCACCGGCACCCTCCAGAACGACGTGCTCAAGGAGTACATCGCGCGCGGCACGTACATCTTCCCGCCCAAGCCGTCACTGCGGCTGACCGCGGACATCTTCGCCTACTGCCGGGCGGAGATCCCCCGCTGGAACACCATCTCGATCTCCGGCTACCACATGGCCGAGGCGGGCGCCTCGCCCGCGCAGGAGATCGCCTTCACGCTCGCCGACGGCATCGAGTACGTCCGCACCGCGCTCGCCGCCGGGATGGACGTCGACGACTTCGCACCGCGGCTGTCGTTCTTCTTCGTGGCGCGCACCACCATCCTGGAGGAGATCGCGAAGTTCCGTGCCGCCCGGCGCATTTGGGCGCGGGTGATGCGCGAGGAGTTCGGGGCGAGGAACCCCAAGTCGCAGATGCTGCGCTTCCACACCCAGACCGCCGGGGTGCAACTCACCGCGCAGCAGCCCGAGGTGAACCTGGTCCGGGTCGCCGTGCAGGGCCTGGGCGCGGTGCTCGGCGGCACCCAGTCGCTGCACACCAACTCCTTCGACGAGGCCATCGCGCTGCCCACCGACAAGTCCGCGCGGCTCGCGCTGCGCACCCAGCAGGTGCTCGCGTACGAGACCGACGTGACCGCCACCGTGGACCCGTTCGCGGGCTCCTACGTGATGGAGCGGATGACCGACGACGTCGAGGCCGCCGCGCTCGAACTGATGGGCCGGATCGAGGACGCCGGCGGCGCGGTGCGGGCGATCGAGCGGGGCTTCCAGAAGTCCGAGATCGAGCGGAACGCCTACCGGATCGCCCTGGAGACCGAGGCGGGCGACCGCGTCGTGGTCGGCGTCAACCGCTTCACGCTCGACGAGGAGGAGCCGTACGAGCCGCTTCGGGTGGACCCGGCGATCGAGGCGCAGCAGGCGGCGAGGCTGGCGAGGTTGCGGGCCGAACGTGACCAGGGCGCGGTCGACCGCGCCCTGTCGGTGCTCTGCGAGGCGGCGGCCGGCACGGACAACGTGCTCTACCCGATGCGGGAGGCGTTGCGCTGCCGCGCGACCGTGGGGGAGGTCTGCGACGCCTTGCGCGGTGTGTGGGGGACGTACGTCCCGACGCCGGCGTTCTGAGGGTGCGCGGGGGAACCAGGGGGCGCGGGGAACCAGCGGCGCGGGGAACTGCGCGCTCAGCCGTCGTCGTGGCGCGGGCCGCCACCGGTCCAAGGGGGCTGTCGCTGTCGTAGCCGGGCCCCCGGCCGGTGGATGGTTGCGCGCGCGCTTCCCCGCGCCGCTACGGGTCAATACACCTAGGGGGCGCTCCCGAAGGGGCGAGGCGGGTCAGCGCGTGGCGTACGTCAGGACGCGGTCGCCGAGGAGGGACTCGACGGAGTCGAGGAGGGCCAGCGCGTCTTCCGCCACCGTGCCCGGAGGGCACCCCGCCCGGGAGCGCTCACCGATCTCGCGGAAGAGCTGCTCCTGCGCCCAGCCGAGCTGGGAGGCGACCAGGCGCGGCGTGGGGTCGCCCGGCTCCGCACCGGTCTCGCCGGCGAGCGTCTCGGCGAGCGCGTCGACCATCTCGCGGGTGGTCGAGTCGAGGCGGGCGGAGAGCGTGGGCTCGGCGCGGACCATCTCCAGGAAGCGGGCGAAGCCCTGGGTGAGGCCGACCATGCGGTCACCGTGCCGCAGCTCGCCGCGCAGGGTGGCGAGGACGGCGCCGGCGGCGGACTGCCCGGGCGGGCGGTCCCGGACCATCTCCACCATCCGCTGCGCGGACGCCTCCTCCGGGTAGAAGACCAGGTCCTCCTTGGAGGGGAAGTACGTGTAGACGGTGTTCACGGACACTTCGGCGGTGCGGGCCACCTCGGCGATCGTCACCCGGGCGAAGCCGTGTTCGAGGAACAGCCCGGTGGCCACCTCCGCGATGTGCCGCCGGGTCTGGCGCCTCTTCTCGTCGCGCAGGCCGACCGCGAGGATCGCCTCGGCGCGCGTCGGCTGTTCGCGCAGACTCCCACGGGTGATGTCGCTCACTGTTCCATCGTAGGGCAGGGCGTATGAGCTCCCGTGTCCGTTAATCGGGGCGCCCGGCCGTCGGCGGCCAGGCACCCCGAGATCATCCGGCCACCGCCTACCCGAGCGCGGCCTTCTTCAGTGCGCGGGCGCCGCGGGCCACCTGGCGGACGGCGCGCACCCGCGGCACCAGCGAGCGCCGGGCCGGGAGCGCGCCGGGCAGGCCGAGCGAGGTCAGCCGGCGGCGCTTGAAGTACGGCGCGACCCCGGAGCCGAGGTGGTCCTCGAGCCACGCCACGGCATCCGCCCGCAGGTGCGGGTACGCCTCGGCCTGCATGCAGTAGCCGACGGCGTGCAGCAGCGGGGTGAGCTCGGTGGCCACCTGCCGCGGCGAGGGCGGGGTCCAGCCGCGTACCGCGTCCGGGTCGGACACCTCGGGGAGCAGCGCGTGCACGAGGGTCACCGGCACCCGGTTGCTGTTCTGGTACGGCGAGAGCCGGTCGAGCAGCAGCTTGGTGCCGCTGCGGGCGACCGGGATGCCGTACAGCGCGGACGCGGTCAGCAGCGCGGTGGAGAAGCAGCCGGCCACCAGGGCGGGGCGGGCCCGCTGGTAGACCACCTCGGCGAGCACCGGGGAGTCCAGCACGGTCAGTTCGGCGCCGAGCTTGCGCGCCTCCTCCCGCAGCGGCTCCAGCCAGTGCGAGGGCGCGGTCGGGTGCGGCTTGAAGACGAGCCGGCGGTGGCCGAGGGCGACCGCGCCGCGCACCAGGGACAGGTGCAGCTTCTCCTCCTCCTCGACGCTGAGGATGCCCAGCGCCGAGAGGTACTGGCCGAGCAACAGGGCCGCGTCGCGCGGCAGTTCGTCCACCGGGTCCGGGCCGATGCCGTGTCCGCGGGTGGCTTCGGCCACCTCGGCGAGCACCTTCGTGAACTCCGAGCTCGGCACCACCCGCGAGGGCACGCCGAACTCGCTGAGCAGCAAGGGCTCCAGGCCCGGCACCAGGTCGAGGTGGAGCAGCGCGTCGATCCGGGTGTCCACCAGCAGCCCGAGCTTGTTGCGGGTCGGGCCGTACGACATCAGGCCGTCGGCGTAGACGGTGATCGGGGCGCCGGTGAAGACCTGTGCGAAGGAGAGCGCGGGCGCGACCTGGATGGACTCCACGACCAGGTCGAGGTCGTCGTCGCCGAGCTGCCACAGCTGCCGGAAGTACCGGTCCCACATGGGGACTTCGTCGGTGCGCGGGGCCCAGCCGCCGGGGTGCATCGGGCGGATCGCGTCGTTCCAGGACACCACCCGGTCGAAGCGGGTGCGCAGCGGCTCGAAGCCGGGCGCCCGGTCCGGGGCGTCGTGGGTCTCGGGTACGGCCGCGTTGTTGCTGACCACGAGGATGCGGCGGTCGGCGGGCGGCACGGAGCCGGCGTCGATCGCGGCGGCGAGGGTGGCGATCCCGTACAGGGTCGAGGCGAGGAGGAGCTGGGTGCGGGCCATCACGCGACCGCCGATCCGCTGGTCGCGTTGTCGCGTACGTCGGCGTCGCTGTCCGTGGCGGGGCCGGAGTGGTCGGCTCTGGCCGCGGTCCGCCCGCGCAACCGGCGGACCCGGGCGCTGCGTTCGGCGTCCATCGAGTCCAGCGCGTCGGCGAGCAGGTCTGCGGGCAGCCGGCCGAGCGCGGCGGCGGAGAGCGTCTTCAACTGCCGGGCCAGCGCGGGCTCGAACCGGTCGATGTTGTCGAGGTGGTGGGCGATGATCGCGCAGTAGGTGCGGATCGCCTTGGGCAGGAACCGTTCCTCGTCGGGGTCTCCGGCGAGTTCGGCTATCACCTGGTCGAAGGAGCGGACGAAGTCCAGCTGCCGCTCGTCGCCGATCTGGGTGAGCGAGGTGTTCACCCCGCGCCGGTAGTGCACGCCCAGCAGGCCCACCACCGCGCAGGACCTGGCCTCCCGGTGCAGCCGCCAGATCCACGGCCGGTCCTCGGCGGTGCGCAGGTGCGCGGGCATGTGCACCAGGCCCTGCTCGACGATCCGGCGGTGGTAGGCGCCGGCCCAGGAGTAGGGGTAGTCCACGAGGGTCGGGCGGTCGGCGGGCAGGATCGCGGCGCGCGGGTCGATCCGGGCGTTGCGGCGGCCGTGCGGGGCGCGGATCACGTTGCGGCTGGACCCGGTGCACTGCACGTGGTCGGTGCGCAGGAAGTCCACGTCCAACTCGTCCATGGCGCGCACCAGTTGCGGCAGGTAGCCGGGGGCGAGCCAGTCGTCGCCGTCCATGAAGGTCAGATACTCGCCCCGGGCCTCGTCGATGCCCGCGTTGCGCAGTGCCGCGACACCGGTGTGGTCGCGGCGGATGATCCGGGCGCCCGGCAGCGAGCCGGCGCCCTCTTCGAGGAGTTGCGGAGTCCGGTCGGTCGACCCGTCGTCCATCAACAGGAACTCGAAGTCGTGCCGGGCGTTGGCACGCAGACTCCGCAGCGCATCGGGGACGAATGGCTGCACATTGAAAAACGGCACGATGACGGAGAGCTTGACCACCCGATTACCTTAAGCCGCCGTTCGGCTCGGTACTTTGCCGATTGCGTACTTCCAGGTAAACGGAATATGGCGAGCAGGTGATTCACTCGCGACGGATGACCACTCGCAAAGTAGCGGCATTCTGTTTACCTGCCGTTGGCCTTCGATTAGCCCATTCCACCCACCCGCTTCCTACTGTCTGCGATGTGCCAGAACGTACGTCAGGGCCCTTGCGGGTCACGGTGATCGCCGATTCGGACACCCGCTGGAAGTGGGGTGCGCTGACCGCGCGCCGGATCGCCCCGGATGCGCGGCTCGACGCCCGCCTCCTGCGCGGCCGTGCCACGCCCACTCCGCGCCAGCTCGCCGAACTCGGAATTCCTGCCGACTCGATGACCGAGCAGACCGCCGCGGAGATCCTCGCCGAGACCAGCGCCGACAACTGCGATGTGCTCGTCATCTCCTGCGTGGGCGGCACCATCCAGTGCTTCCTGCACGGCTTCGACCGCGCCTGGCGCGGCCACCCGCGCCGCCCGGTGGTGGTCACCGGCTACGTCGGCGTGGTCTACGAGAAGCTCGCCGACGGCCTGCTGCTGCGGGCCGGCGCCGACGTGGTGCTCGCCAACAGCACCGACGACGCGCTGCGGTTCCGTTCCGTGTACGAAGGGGTCGGCTTCCCGACCGGCGCGATCGTGGAGACGGCGCTGCCGTTCCTCGACGGCGCACCGTACCGGCCCGACGGCAGCCGGCCGTTCACCGTCACCTTCGCCGTGCAGCCGTCCGCGCCCGCCGAGCGCCCCGAGCGGCTGTACCTGCTGCGCCGGGCGGTCGAGCACGCCCGCCGGCACCCCGAGCGCGAGGTGCTGGTGAAGCTGCGCAGCATGCCCGGCGAGCAGACCACGCACATCGAGGAGCACCCCTACCAGCACCTGATGGAGTCGCTGGAGCCGCCGGCGAACGTCTCGCTGGTCTACGGCGCGATGGGCGAGGTGCTGGACCGCACCGACCTGCTGGTCACGGTCAGCTCCACCGCCGCGCTGGAGTCGCTGCACCGCGGCATACCCACCGCCATCCTCACCGACCTGGGCATCCGCGAGCCGCTCGGCAACCACCACTTCCTCGGCTCGGGCTGCCTCGCCTCCTGGGACCAGCTCGACGACGGCGAACTGCCCAAGCCCGACCCCGAATGGACCGCCGCGCACGGCGTGGCCACCGGCGACCCGTACGCCGACCTGCGGGCCCGCGTCCAGGGCCTGGTCGCCGCCGGCCGGCTGCCGAGGCTGACGCCGTACTACACGCTGCGCACCGCCCCCGGCTACCTGCCGGGCATCCTCGCCCGGCAGGGCCTGGACCCCGAGGGGCTGCCCGCCGTGCGCGCCGCAACCGCCGGCGGAGCCGGCAGCAACCGGGTGCGCAAGGCCGCCCGCCGGGTGCTGCGCAAGTCCGCGCGCACCGCCTACCGCCAGGGCGTGCAGCGCGTCGCCCCGGCCATCCGCCGCTGGGGCCAGCTGTGAGCCGGCCAGCGGTGGGCCGGCCCCGCACCGCGATGCCGACGCCCGCGATCCCCGCTGGACGGCGGCCTGCTGGACGGCGGCCCGCTGGACGGCGGACCGCGGGACCGGTGCGGAGCGGCGGCCGCCCGGCCGCCGGCGCGCCCCTCGACCCCCGCACCGCACGCGCCCTCGCGGCGCACCATGCCGCGACCGCGGCCCGTATGACCCCCACGACAGGAGCCGCACGATGACCCAGACCATCACGCCGGCGGGGGAGCCACCCCGCGCCCCGGCAGGCGACGCCCGGGTCCTGGCCGTCATCCCCGCCCGCGGCGGCTCGAAGGGCGTGCCGGGCAAGAACGTGGCGACGGTCGGCGGAGTGCCGCTGGTGGCCCGGGCGGTACGCGCCTGCACCGCCGCCCGCCGGATCAGCGCGATCCTGGTCTCCACCGACGACCCGGCGATCGCCGAGGTGGCCCGGGCGGCCGGCGCCGAGGTGGTGCTGCGGCCGGCCGCGATCGCCGGCGACACCGCGACCAGCGAGGCCGCCGTGCTGCACGCCATGGACGCGTACGAGGCGATGAGCGGCGCCGCCGCCGACGTGGTGCTGCTCGTCCAGTGCACCAGCCCGTTCATCACCGGCGACGAACTCGACGGCGTGATCGAGGCGATCGCCGACGGCGGCGCCGACACCGCCCACACCGTCGCCCCCTTCCACGGCTTCGTCTGGCGGGCGGACGGGGCGGACGTGCCGGACCCGGCCGCGGGCGCGAACGCGGGCGCCGGCATAGCCGCGGGAACCGGCACAGCGACCGCCGGCGCCGGTTCCGGCACCGGCGCGGACTTCCGCGGCAACGGCGTCGGCGTCAACCACGACAAGGCCACCCGCCCGCGCCGCCAGGACCGCCCGCAGGACCTGCTGGAGACCGGCGCCGCCTACGGCATGCGCGCCGACGGCTTCCGCGCCGCCGGCCACCGCTTCTTCGGCCGCACCAGCCTGGTGTGGACCGACCCGGCCCGGGTGCTGGAGATCGACGAGCCCGCCGACCTGGACCGGGCCCGGGCGCTCGCCCCGGTGCTCGACGCCGGCGCCACCACCCCGCGCCGCGACGACGTGGACGCGGTCGTACTCGACTTCGACGGCACCCAGACCGACGACCGGGTGCTGATCGACTCCGACGGCCACGAGGCGGTCACGGTGCACCGGGGCGACGGCCTCGGTATCGCCGCGCTGCGCCGCGCGGGCGTGCCCGTACTGATCCTGTCCACCGAGACCAACCCCGTCGTGGCCGCCCGCGCCCGCAAGCTCCAGGTGCCGGTGCTGCACGGCATCGACCGCAAGGACCTCGCGCTCAAGCAGTGGTGCGAGGAGCAGGGCATCGCCCCCGAGCGGGTCCTGTACGCGGGCAACGACGTCAACGACCTGCCGTGCTTCAGCCTCGTCGGCTGGCCCGTCGCCGTGGCCGGCGCGCACGACGTGGTGCGTGCCGCGGCCCGCGCGGTGACCAGCACGCAGGGCGGGTACGGCGCGATCCGCGAGATCGCCGCCTGGCTGCTCGGCCCCACGCTCGCCCGCTGAGCCCGCCACCTCGCCTGGCCCGCCAACCCGCTTGCCCCGCCAACCCGCTTGCCCCGCAACGGACTTGTCCCCTTTCTCGTCCGCCTTCTCGTCCCCGGGCCGTCCGGCCCGTGCCACCCCCCTGTCCCAACCCCGTAGTGAAGGAACAGCCGTGACCACCTCCCTCCCCGCCAACCTCCGCGCCGTCGGCTCCCGCCACATCGGCAACGGCCAGCCCGTGTACGTCACCGGCGAGATCGGCATCAACCACAACGGCGACCTGGAGAACGCGTTCGCCCTGATCGACGCGGCCGTGGCCGCGGGCTGCGACGCGGTCAAGTTCCAGAAGCGCACCCCGGAGATCTGCACCCCGCGCGACCAGTGGGAGATCGAGCGCGACACCCCCTGGGGCCGGATGACCTACATCGACTACCGGCACCGGGTCGAGTTCGACGAGGACGGCTACCGCGCGATCGACGAGTACTGCCGCAAGCGGGGCATCGACTGGTTCGCCTCCCCGTGGGACGTGCCGTCCGTGGAGTTCCTGGAGAAGTTCAACGTGCCGGTGCACAAGGTCGCTTCGGCCTGCCTCACCGACGACGAGCTGCTCCAGGCGCTGCGCGCCACCGGCCGTACCGTGGTGCTGTCCACCGGCATGTCGACGCCGAAGCAGATCCGGCACGCGGTGGAGGTGCTCGGCAGCGACAACATCGTGCTGTGCCACGCCACTTCGACCTACCCGGCGAAGCACGAAGAGCTCAACCTGCGCATGATCAACACCCTCCAGTCCGAGTTCCCGAACGTCCCGGTCGGCTACTCCGGCCACGAGGTCGGCCTGCAGACCACGCTCGCCGCGGTCGCGCTCGGCGCGGTCTTCGTGGAGCGGCACATCACCCTCGACCGCGCCATGTGGGGCTCGGACCAGGCCGCGTCCGTCGAGACCCAGGGCCTGGAGCGCCTGGTCCGCGACATCCGCATCATCGAGACCTCGCTGGGCGACGGCGTCAAGAAGGTCTACGACGGTGAGCTGGGCCCGATGAAGAAGCTGCGCCGAGTGCCCGGTGTGGTGGCCGAGTCCGAGCAGTCGGTCGACGCCACGGTCTGAACGGTCCGCTGCCCCGCGCCCCCGGGTTCGCCGAGGGGCGCGGGGCGGAGTTGACGGCGGGATCGTGCACCCGCCCACCGAAAGGAACCCTCATGGCCGACCGGCCCGCCCCACCGGGTGCCGTCGCGCTCGTCGAGTCGCCCGTGCAGCTGCTCAACGTGCTGGAGTGGGGCCACGTCCGCCCGCCCGCCGCACCCGGTGAGCGCGCGGAACCCCTCACCGTCGTGGTGCTCTCGCCCGCCGACCCCACCAGCCGGGGCCAGTTGAAGCGGATGGCCGAACTCGCCCGGGACGAGGGTGCGTTGGTGCGGTGGTACGAAGCGCGGGGCGGCCGCGGCGGCTTGCTGCGCACCGCGTGCGCGCTCGCGCCGATGCTGCTGCGGGTGCGGCGGCTGGTGATCGGCGACCCGTTCTCCCGGCTGGTCCAGGTGCTGCTGCCGCTGTGCCGGGCGAAGGACATCACGGTGGTCGACGACGGCACCGCGACCATGGAGTTCACCGAAATCCTGGCCCGCGGCGGGAAGTTGGTGCGCTGGCACCGCAGCGGGCGGCGCCGTTCCCCGGCGGACGTGGCCTTCGGCGTCTTCGCGCGCACCGCGCGGCGCCGGCTCACCCCCGGCCGACGGCACCGGATCGAGCTGTTCAGCGCGATGCCGGCCACGCCGCCGCCCGGGATGGCGGTGCGGGCCAACCGGTTCGCCTGGACCCGGGGGCGGTTCGGGCCGCCGCGGACGCTGGCTGGTACCGACCTGATCGGCACGTCGCTGGTCGAGACCGGTGTGGTCGATCCCGAGCGGTACCTCGCGGTGGTGCGCGGGCTGGCCGAACGGCACGGTGCCAGGCGGTACTTCGCGCATCGGCGGGAGGCGCCGGCCAAGTTGCATCGGCTCGCCGCGGAGACGGGGCTGGAGATCGTGCGGCCGGACCTGCCGCTCGAACTGGTCGCTCGGCGCGGGCCGATCGGGCGGTCCGTGCTGTCCTTTCCTTCGACGGTCGTCCACACGTTGCCGCTGGCGCTGGCCGGAACCGGGGTGACGATCACCGTCTGCGACATCGATCAGGAATGGCTCACCACGGCGGCTTCGCCCCGCGCCCACACCTTCCTGTCCGACATCACGGACAAAGCCCGCACCCTCCACAACCTGACGTGACCGGGGCGCCCCGACCCGCCCGGGGTGGTGTGCCCTGTCGGTTCGGGGACCACCTGCCGGTGGGTGGCCGCGCGCGGTTCTCCCCCCCCAGAGCTTCGCCTGGGTGGGAGCCCCCCGGCGGAGCCAGGGGGAGTGCCCCCACGCGCCCCCGGGTTGGTGGCCCTCTTTTCGTGGAGGGAGCCGCACACATCCAGGGCCGCGGGGAACGCCCCCAGAGGGGGTACCCCCAGCGACCAGCCACAGCGGACCGCGAGGTCCCGGCACTCGCAGGACAGGGCAGCCCGGAGGGGACCCCATCCACCGGCTGGTGGTCCCTGAACCGACAGGACGGGGAAACCCGGGGGGTCGCGTTCGTTCACTTGGAGGGGGTCGGATACGGGAATGGCGGAGCCCTCAGCCCGGCCGACGCTGCGCGTGGCAATCGTGACGGATGGTGTGTTGGACGGTGACTCCCGAGCCATGCGCGTGGCGGCGGCAGCCGACTCCGCGGGGTACGGCGTCACGCTGATCGGAGCGGGCCCGGCGACCGCGGCCCCGCGGGGCGTGGCCGTACGCGAGGTGACCGTCGGCTCCCCGCTCGGCGGCTACCGTGAGCGCCGCCCGCGCCCGGGCCTGCGCTGGCCGCTGGCCTACCGCGGCGCGGAGTCGTACGAGCGCCGCACCGCCCTGCTCGCCGCACACCGCTCCCTGCACGCCACCCGCGCCGCCGAACTGGACGTGGTGCACCGCCCGTTGCCGCTGCAAGCGTTCGCCAGGGCCGGCCACGGCCTGACCGCGGTGCGACTGGCGGTACGGGCCGGGTGGACCGGACTGCGGGCCGCGCAGCACCGCGCCGCGGTGGAGCGCCGCCGTACCCCGGACGCACGGCTCGACGACCTCGTCGCCGAACTCGCCCGCCTGCTGCGCGGACGGCGGGCGTGGCGGCGGCTGGACCCGGGCCTGCTGGACCAGGAGATCGGCTACGGGCCGGTGCTCGACGAGGTCCGCCCGCACCTGATCCACGCGCTCGGGCACCGCGCGCTGGCCCTGGCGATCCGGGCCGCGCTGCGCGCGGAGGGCGCCGGGCACCGGATCGAGGTGGTGTGGGACGCGCCGCCGCGTATCCCCGCCGCCACCCGCCGGGCCGCCGTCACCGACGACGCGCTGCTGCGCTCGTACGCCCGCGAGGCCGACGGCGTGGTCACCGTCGGCGACCGCCTCGCCGGCGAACTGCTGGTGCGCCACGGCCTGTCCACGCTGCCCACGGTGGTCCGCAACACCCCGCCGCTGGCCCGGATCGCCGACCGCCGCGACTCCGGCGTACGCGCCCGCTGCCGGCTCGGCCCCGAGGTGCCGCTGCTGGTGCACGCCGGTCCGGTCACCCCCGACCGCGGCCCGTTCACCGTCGTCGAGGCACTGCCCAAGCTCTACGACCTGCACGCCGCGTTCGTGGTGCCCGACCCGGACCACCCGCACCTGGCGGAGTTGCGGGACCGCGCCGCCCAACTCGGCGTGCACGCCCGCCTGCACGTGGTGCCGTACGTCCCGGTGCCGGAGGTCCCCGCGTTCCTGTCCTCGGCCGACATCGGGGTGCTGCCGGTGCACCAACTCCCGCATCATCAGACGGTTCTGGCCACCCGCTACTACGAATACGCGCACGCCCGGCTGCCGGTGGTCGTCTCCGACGTGCGGGCGATGGCCGCGGCCACCCTCGAAGTCGGCAACGGCGAGGTCTTCCGGGCCCGCGACACCGCCGACTTCGTGCGCGCGGTCGGGGCGGTGCTCAC
The DNA here is from genome assembly GCF_040702025.1 of Streptomyces sp. NPDC088194. Taxonomy (NCBI): domain Bacteria; kingdom Bacillati; phylum Actinomycetota; class Actinomycetes; order Kitasatosporales; family Streptomycetaceae; genus Streptomyces; species Streptomyces sp. NPDC088194. Next base: position 59,505 of record NZ_JBFBIV010000036.1, read on the forward strand.
CAACCCGCGCCGCTACCGCAAGGCGTACGACCGGGTGGAGGTGCTGCGCCAGTGGTCCTGGCAGACCGAGTCGGCGCCGCTGCTCGACCTGTACGCCCGGCTGCTCGGCCCGTTGCGCTGACCGGTGGCGCGGGGGGTTGCGTTGACGGGTGGGCGGCTCCTCCAGGCTTGCCCCGGCGTTCTCAGGCGACCGGCGGGCCCTGGATGTAGTGGCCGTTCGTGTCGTACGGCCAGGCGTTGGCCTTGCAGCCGTGCAGGCCGTCGATCTGCTGCATCATCACGGGGGCGAGTTTGCCGGGGCCGGGGCAGCCCTCGTGGCCGTGGCCGATGCGGTGGCCGACCTCGTGGTTGATGATCAGGGCCCGGTAGTCGTGGATCGGGCCGCTGAACTCGGGCGAGCCGAGGAGCCAGCGCTTGAGGTTGACCACGACGGTCGCGCCGACGTCGCAGTTGACCTCGCCGTGGGTGTGCAGGCCGGCGGCGCCGCAGATCTTGTCCACCGTGTCGGGGGTGGCGATCTTGATGACGAAGTCGGCGGGGCCGGAGGAGACGAGCTGGAAGCCGTCGTGGCCGTCGTCGGTCCAGCCGCGCGAGTCGGCGAGGATGCCCTGGATCTCCTTCGCCGCGGCCGCGGAGGCCACGCCCGTACCGCCCTCGACCTGCACTTCGTAGCGGCGGATGTTGCCGTGCCCGGCCGCCTTCGCGGAGGCGTCGGCGGTGCTGAAGTCGCCCGAGCCGTGTTCCGGGACCGTGGGCGTACCGGGCTTGGCCGGGGAACTCACGGCGGGGGAACCCGCGGCGCGAGCGGCCTTCGACGGTGCGGGCTCGCCGGCGGCACCGCCCGTGGCCGCGCCGGTCGGGGCGCCGGTCGGGGCGCCGCCGGCGGTCGCCGAGGTACCCGCGTGGGCCTGCCCGCCCGAGCGCACCGTGACGAGAGTCACCCCGAGCAGCGCCAGGAAGATCAGCCCGAACAGCAGGTACGCCCCGCGGCCGAGGGACGTCCTCCCGCCGCCGTGCGCGCCGGCCCCCCGCTTCCGTGCCCTGCTTCCCATTCCCGGTCCTCTCCGATCGACGATGCCGCGGCGCGCGCCGGCGGTGCGAAGGGGGAGGGGGGCCTGGCAACCGCGCACCGTGCGTGCGGACTTCAGGCTCGCGGCCGTAGATGATGACGCTTGGCCCATTCGGTCACGAACGCGTCACGACCTGTCGGATGTCGCCTGCTGGGGGCGGTTGGCGGGTCCGCGATCCATGTGACCGTTCTGCAACAGTTGGCGCGCGAAGGGGGTCCGGCCGGGCCGCCCGCCGGAGGGCGTGCACATACTGATGCGCGTGTCCCGCGTCCTGCTGATCGAAGACGACCCCGCCGTGCGGCGGGGCCTGGAGTGGGCGCTGCGGCACCGCGGGCACACCGTCACGGCCGCGCCCACCGGCGAGGAGGGCCTGGCCCTGCTCCGCCCGCACCGGCCCGACGTGGTCGTGCTCGACCTGATGCTGCCCGGCATCCCCGGGCTCGACGTCTGCCGCCGGATACGCGAGAACGACCAGGTCCCGATCATCATCGTGACCGCCCGCGGCGACGACGTGGACGTGGTGGTCGGGCTGGAGGCGGGCGCCGACGACTACGTGGTCAAACCGGTGCGGGCCGGCGTGCTGGAGGCCCGGATACGCGCGGTGCTGCGCCGTACCGCCCCCGATGCGACCGGCAGCACCCGGCCGGTCCCGCGGACGTACGGCGACCTGGTCGTCGACCGCGCGGCCATGGTGGTCACGCACCGCGGCGAGCCGGTGCCGCTCGCCCCCTCCGAACTGCGCCTGCTGCTGGCCCTGTCGGCCTCGCCCGGCCAGGTGCTCAGCCGCCAGCAACTGCTGGAGCAGGTCTGGGAGCACACCTACCACGGGGACGTCCGGCTGGTGGACGCCTGCGTGAAGCGGCTGCGCGGCAAGCTCGGCGACAACCCCGGCTGCATCGAGACCGTACGCGGTTTCGGCTACCGCTTCCGCGCGGTGTGAGGGCGGCCGGACGCCCATGGTCAGGATGCCCGGCGCGGTACGCAGCCTGCGCTTCCGCCTCGTCGCCGGCTTCGGGCTGATCGCCGTGGTGAGCGCGCTCGGCACCGGCGCCCTGACCTTCCGCGAGGCCCGTACCGGGGTGCTCCAGCAGAGCCAGGACACCGTCGTCAACCAGTTCCGGGACAGCGTCGACGCGTTGACGCCCGGCATCCCGTCCCGGCCCCGACTGCCCGAACTGGCCTCGCTGGTGGACAACCTCGCCTCGACGCACCGCTCCCAGCACTGGCGGGTGCTGGCCACCTACGGCGACCTGCGGGCCCCGTCCCGGGCCGGCGACTCCTTCCCCGAACTGACCGCGTCGCTGCGCCAGTCGGTACGCACCCGCCAGGTGGCCGTCTTCCAGCGCGTGCACACCGGCGGCGGCTCCTCGCTCGTGGTCGGCCTGCCCGTCGTCTACGGCGCCGGCGACGGCACCCGGGTCGGGTCCGGGCTGGCGCTCTACCTCGTGGTGCCGCAGACCACCGAGCAGCGCTACGTCACCGCGCTGGTCAGGGCCGTCGAGCGCGCGGCGCTGCCCGCGCTGTGCCTGGCGGTCCTGCTGGCGCTGTTCGTCGCCCGCGGCGTGCTGCGCCCGGTCCGCGCGCTGCGCCAGGCGACCCGCAGGATGGCCGCCGGGCACCTCGACACCCGGCTCAGCGTCAACGGCTCCGACGAACTCGCGGACCTGTCCACGGCGTTCAACGAGACGGCGGTCGCGCTGGAGCGTTCGGTGTCGGAGCTGCGCCGGATGGAGGCCCAGGCCCGCCGGTTCGTCGCGGACGTCTCGCACGAACTGCGCACGCCGCTGGCCGCGATGTCGGCGGTGACCGACGCGCTGGACGAGGAGGCGCCGCGTCTGGAGCACGGCACCGCCGAGGCCGTCCAGCTCATCAGCGAGGAGACCGAGCGGCTGGTCCGGCTGGTGAACGACCTGATGGAGGTCTCCCGGTTCGACGCCGGCGCGGCCGAACTCCACCTCGACGAGATCGACCTGGCCGAGTCGGTGCGGCGCACGCTGGCCGCGCGCGGCTGGCAGGACCAGGTGGTGCTACGGCTGCCCGCGCCCGGGGAGTTGCGGATGCCGGTCGACCCGCGGCGCTTCGACGTGGTGGTGGCCAACCTCGCCGGCAACGCGCTGCGGCACGGCGCCGCCCCGGTCACGGTGTCGCTGGAGAAGGGCTCTCCCGGGCCGGACGGTCGGGGCGGCGGGTGGGTGCGGCTGGTCGTGGCCGACCGCGGGCCCGGGATCGCGCCGGAGGCGCTGCCGCACGTCTTCGACCGCTTCTACAAGGCGAGTTCGGCGCGGACCCGGAGCGAGAGCAGCGGACTCGGGCTGGCGATCACCGCGGAGAACGTGCGGCTGCACGGGGGCCGTATCCGCGCCGACAACGCGCCCGGGGGCGGCGCCGTCTTCACGGTGGACCTGCCGGGACCGCGGGACGGGTCCGCCGCGCGCCCCGGGCGGGACGCGTGAACGGGCGCCGCGCGGGCGCGGTGACCGCGCTCGGGGCCGCGGCGGCCGTACTGCTCGCCGGCTGCGGGGTGCCCACCACCGGCGTCGTCGACGTGGGGGAGCCGGCGAACGGGCTCGCCACGGCGCCGGCCGCACGCTCCGAGGCGGTCGCCTTCTTCCTGGACGGCGGGCGGCTCCAGGCGGCCGGGCGCAACGTGTCGGGCGAGTCCGATCCGGTGACCGCGGCGGTGGACCTCCTCTTCGCCGGCCCCGCCGCGGTGGGGCGGCCCGACCTCACGACACGGCTGCCCCAGCCGCCGGTCACCGCCGACGTGCGGACGGAGGGCCGTACGGTCACGGTCCGGCTGCCCGCCGGCGTGCGGCGACTCGACCCGCTCGCGATGCGGCAACTGGCGTGCACCGTCGTGGTGGCCTTCCCCGCGGCCCTGTCGCTACCCGCATGGCCCCCGCCCTCGGGCGAAGCCGCACCTCAGCCCACCACGGCACCCGTCCGGGTCGAGGTGACCACCCCCGGCTGGCACCTCGCACAGACCGCCCCCACCTGCCCCCCACCCTCCCTCCCCTTCGCCACCTCCACCAAGCCCCCTTCGTAGCCCTGTCGCCCTCTGAGGTTCAGCCGCGCGCGACGGCCTCGTACGGATGGACCCGCGCGGACGAGGACAGTACGAGCGCGAAGGAGCCGAGCGACCGCCGTACCGTCGCGGCCACGCCGGGCTCCTCACGCAGCTCACGCCGCGCCCACTCCTCGGGGCTCTCGCCGGGTTCCCTTCGCCCCGCGGGCAGGAAGAGGCAGTCCCCGCCGTGCTCGAGAAGGCGGGCACTGAGCACGGCCACCAGGTCCTCCGCGTCGCGTGCGACGACCACCGAGGCGTCCCGGGTCGGCCCGGGAGGCGGGCCGGCGGCGCGGGACGTTCGGGCCCGTGCTCGACATCAGCGGGATTCCAGGTGCCACGGATCGGTGACCTCGTAGGTGTGGCCGCCGGGGTGGCCGGCGAAGGCGCAGCAGATCTCGTCCGTCGTCCGCGCAAGGCAGTCCGGCCGCGTGCTGATCTCGGCCGGGTGCCGCGCGTCGTTCCACGTGGTCCAGACCGAGCCGCTGCTCATGCCGGGAGTTCCCGTACGAGGGCCTGGTGGTCGCCGCTGCTGTGGGCCTGGAGGATGCAACGCAGGTCCCGGTCGACGTCGGTCGGGTCGGTGCCTTCGGTCGGCGGCAGGGCAAGTGCGGCGTCGCACAGCGCTGGGGGCAGGACGGGACACAGCAGCATGGAGCACGACCACCGTTGGGGCTGCTCGCCACTCGATCTCGGCAGGGCTGCGTGGCGCACCGCATTGGTCGCCAACTCCGACACGACCGTCAGCGCGTCGAACGCGACCTCCTCCGCCACGCCCCAACGTGCCAGCGTCTGCCGCGTGTGATCACGCGCGAGTTGTATCGAGGCAGGTTCGCACGTCAGATCCAGCCTGCTGCAGAAGCCGGTGTCGTGTGACATCGTCCACACCTCCTGGTCGGGCGCAGTGCGGCCTTCCGCCGACATCAATCACCCACCGGACACAAAGGGCTACCGACCGAACACGGTGGCGGTACGGTGGTTCATCGGCTGGACGGCAAGTTCCCGTCGGACGCCGCGGTACCGAAGGCAACCTGAGCCGGAGCTACGGGAACGGAGCAGACAGGGCACAGCTGTGACGCACAGTTGGTGCACCGGCCGCGCTGACCAGGGACTGTTCAGCGCGGACAACTGGGGGAAGGTATGGCGGCACGAAGGCAGTTGGCGAGACGCCGTAAAGCCCTCGGCTACAGTCAGGAAAGCCTTGTGGAGGCCCTCCGCGCGGATCGAGCAACGGTCGGGCGGTGGGAGCGCGGTGAAACCGATCCTCATCCCTACCTGCGTCCACGCCTGGCCGAAGCCCTCCGGGTCAGCGTCACCGAACTGGACGTACTGCTGTCGGCGGAAGACGGATCAAGGGCGGAGAGCCCAGAGGCGACCATCCCGCCGGAAACTCCCAAGACGCGCCCGGAAGAGGGGGACACCGACGAGATGATCAGACGCGACTTCCTCAGTCTGATGAGCCTGACCGGTGCGCTCATCTCGCTGCCCACCAGTGACGTGGGGTACCGCGCTGACGAGGCCCCGGTTGATGCTCAGGCGGCAACTCCTCACCTCTGGCAGGTCTACGGCCTCGCGAAGGCGAAGCGAAGCGTGTATCCGCTGGTGCGCGACCACCTTTCGGATCTGGCGTACACACTGGGCCGCCCGCATCCTGAGTTCCGCCACCGGGCGATCTGCGCTGAGGCGGCCGACCTCTACCAACTCGCCGGCGAGATCTACTTCGACGGCAACCGGTACACGCAGGCCGCGGAGTGCTACGCGCTCGCCGCCGGCGCGAGCAAGGAGGCGCGAAACGCCGACCTGTGGGCAGCCGCACTCACCCGGCACGCTTTCATCGGCATTTGTGAACGGCGCTTCCGGCAGACCAAGCCCCTCCTCGATGCGGCCGGCCTGCTCGCCTGCAAGGGAGACAGCCAGCTGTCCACCCGTTACTGGGTGGCGGCGGTTCAGGCGCAGGTCCACGCCGGTCTCGGCGACCTGGACGCGTGCAACCGCGCACTGGAAACCGCCCGGGAGGTACACCACCTCAACGCACCTTGCCCTGGTGGCTGGCTACGGTTCGACGGCTCCCGCCTGGACGAGGAACGCGGCAGTTGCTACGTAACGCTGGGGCGCCTGGACCTTGCCGAGACCGCCCTCAACGACGCACTCAGCCGCAAGCTCACGATGCGCCGTCGGGGGAGCGTACTCACGGACCTCGCGGAGATCGGCGCCCGGCGCCGGGACGTCGACTGCCTGCTCTCGTACGGAACCGCGGCCGTCGAGTTGGCCGAACGGACCTCGTCCGGGTACATCGGCAGGAAGTTGGAAGGGCTTCGTGGGCACCTCGCACCCTTCCTGACCGACAAGAGGGTCTTCGGCTTCGATGAACGCATCTCGTCACTGTCCGCCGCATGAGCGCGCAGGAGGAATCACGATGACCGAGCAGAGCCGGGCCTTTCGGGCAGCCTGGATCAAGGGCGTGACCACGCACTATCCGGGTGAACCGAAGGCGGGGTATGTCGCGCCGTGGGAGGAGATGCCCGACTGGGAGCGGGACGCGGCGGCCTCGGTGTACGGGCAGGTGGAGGACCTTCTGAAGGTCAGCGCGGGCGGCGCCGCCAAGCTGGGCCGGGAGCAGAAGGGGCGGTTCGTGTCGCTGTGCTGGATCGCCCAGATCCACCTGCACTTCCCCGATCCGAAGCCGTCCTACGTGGCGGACTGGGACGACCAGCCGGCCTGGCAGCGGGAGACCAACTCCGACATCTTCGAAGCGATCGAGCGGGCCGTCGGGATCGGGGCCTGACGCGGCACGGAGGCTGAGGTGCGCCCCGTAAATGTTTTGACGGTGCTTATATAAGTGCTGTTACATCGTGGGTATGGCGAGCAGAGAACCGGCGACCGGCCCCGCGGCGTACGACCCCTCCGAGGAGAGCGTGTGGCGGCCGCTGCGGCTGCTGCTCGGCGCGATGGACGACGACATCGCCCGCGTCTACGCCGACGCCGCGCTCGACGGCATCCGGCCCACCCATGTGATGGAACTGCTGCGGCTGCACGCCCGCGGCCCGATGACCATCACCGAGCTGGCCGCCTCCGTGCACCTGACCCACTCCGCGGTCAGCCAGAAGGTCGCCGCGCTGCGCAAGGCCGGGATGGTCCGTACGGTGCCCGGGGCGGACGCCCGCACCAAACGGGTCGCCCTCACCGCGAAGTCCCGCCGCATCATGCCCCGGCTGGCCGCGGAGTGGCAGGCCACCGAACAGGCCCTGGTCGAGCTGGAAGCCGAACTGCCGTACCCGCTCAGCCGGGTGGTGGCTGACATCGGGCAAGCCCTGGAGCGCCGCAGCTTCCACGACCGGATCACCGCACTGCTCGCGCGGGACCCGGCATGGCAGTGAGGCACCTGCTGGTCGACACCACCCCGCTGCGCGTCTCCCCGGCGTTCCGGCGGCTGTGGACCGGCCGCGCGCTGTCCGGCTTCGGCGGGCAGATGACGCTCGTCGCCGTCATGTACCAGGTGTGGCAGTCGACCGGCAGCACCGTGTGGACCGGCGCCGTCGGCCTGGCCCAGGCGATCCCGGTGGTCGCCCTCGGCCTGCCGGCCGGCGCGGTCGCGGACCGGGTGGACCGGCGCCGGCTCTGCCTGGTGATGGCCGTCGGCCAGGCAGCCTGCTCGGTGCTGCTCGCCGTCCAGGGGCTCGGCGGGCGCTTCCCGGCGGCCGCCGTGCTCGGCCTGGTCGCCGTGCAGTCGTCGTTCGGCGCGTTCTCCGGACCCGCGTCCGGCACGTTCCTGCCCCGGCTGCTCCCGAAGGAGTCGCTCGCCGCCGGACTCGCCCTGAACCGGGTCGCGTTCCAGGGGCAGATGCTCCTCGGCCCCGCGCTCGGCGGCCTGGTGATCGGCGCCTGGGGCGTCGGCGGCTGCTACCTGGTCGACGCGCTCTCCTTCACCGCCGGCCTCTACGGCCTGATCGGGCTGCCCGCGATGCTCCCCGGCGACGAACCGGCCCGGCCCGGACTGCGCGGTGTCGCCGACGGCCTGGCCTTCCTCGCCCGCACCCCGGCGGTGCGCGGCGCCCTGCTCACCGACCTGGCCGCCACCGTGCTGTCCATGCCGATCAGCCTCTTCCCGCTGGTCAACGCCGAACGCTTCGGCGGCAACCCGCGCACCCTCGGGCTGTTCCTCACCGCGGTCGCGGTCGGCGGGATCGGCGCCTCCGTGCTGTCCGGGTCCTTCACCCGGCTACCGCGCCCCGGCCTGGTGATGCTCTGCGGGTCGGCGCTGTGGGGCGTCGCGCTGACGCTCTTCGGCCTGTCGACGCGGCCATGGGTGGGGCTGGCCTGCCTGGTGGTGGCCGGCGCCGCCGACACGGTCGCGGTGGTCTCGCGCGGCACCATCGTGCGGCTGCACACCCCGAGCGCGCTGCTCGGCCGGGTCGGCGCGGCCGAACAGATCGTCGGCCAGGCCGGCCCGGACCTCGGCAACATGCGCGGCGGCCTGGTCGCGCACGCCTGGTCGGGTACGGCGGCGCTGGTCAGCGGCGGCGTCCTGTGCGTGGCCGCGGTCGCGATGGTCGCCGCGCGCACCCCGGGCCTGCGCCTGGCCCCCACCCACCCGGTCGACGCCCCTACGACCTGACCCCCGCCGGCACCCGGCCGCCCCGAGCCCGGCGCCACCCCGGAGACGTGCCCGGCCCGCGCCCGGACGCGCGCCCCGCCGTCCGGCCCCGTTCGCGCCCCCATCCCCGCCCCCGTTCCCGCCACATCGCTGTAACACCGGAGCCGTAAGGTGTGGGGCCGCACGTGTGAGGCGCCCTCAACGGTGCCGCGTTGCCTCGCGTCCACTCGTTCGTTGAGCGACTATGGATGTGTTCATGCCCGAACCCCAAAAGGGAGGGCATACCCCAGAGGATGACCAGGTATGCGCCGATCGGGCGACTCTTTCTCCTCCCAGCCGACACCGTCAAACATCATTTTTTCCCGATCACCCGATGAGGAGCAGGTCGTGGGGCATACCCTGAGCCGGGTGGAAGACTCACCCGCAGCGCCGTCCGGCGCGCATGCCGAGGCCGTACTGACCGATGCGCTGCGTGCCGAACTGATCGCTTTCCGCCGCGACCTGCACCGCCACCCCGAGCTCGGCCGGCAGGAGTTCCGTACCACCGAGCAGGTCAGAGCCCGCCTGGAGCGGGCCGGGCTGAGCCCGCGCGTGCTGCCGGCCGGCACCGGACTGGTCTGCGACATCGGCTCCGCCGACGACGGCCGGCCGCGGCTCGCGCTGCGCGCCGACCTCGACGCGCTGCCGGTGCCGGACACCAAGGCGGTCCCGTACCGCTCCACCGTCGAGGGCCGCGCACACGCCTGCGGGCACGACGCGCACACCACGATCGTGCTCGGCACCGGCCTGGTGCTCGCCGAACTCGACCGGCAGGGGCGGCTGCCGCGCCCGGTGCGGCTGGTCTTCCAGCCCGCCGAGGAGGTGATGCCCGGCGGCGCGCTCGACGCGATCAAGGCCGGCGTGCTCGACGGGGTGGAGCGCATCCTCGCGGTGCACTGCGACCCGAAGGTCGAGGTCGGCCGGATCGGGCTGCGGGTCGGCCCGATCACCTCGGCCGCGGACAAGCTGAAGCTGTCGCTGGACGGCCCCGGCGGCCACAGCGCGCGGCCGCACCTGACCACCGACCTGGTGATGGCCACCGCGAAGCTCGCCACCGAACTGCCGGCCGCGCTCGCCCGCCGGGTCGACCCGCGCTCGGGTCTGAGCATCGTGTGGGGCCGGATCGAGTCCGGGCACGCGGCGAACGTCATCCCGCAGCACGCCGAACTCGAAGGCACCGTCCGCTGCCTGGAGCTGGGCGCCTGGCACGACGCCCCCGACCTGGTGCACGAGGTGATCGACCAGGTCGCCGCGATGTACCGGGCCAAGTGCGAGATCACCTACCAGCGCGGGGTGCCGCCGGTGGTCAACGAGGCGACGTCGGTGGAACTGCTGCGCGACGCCATGGTGGGCCGGTTCGGCGCCCACAGCGTGGAGGACACCGAACAGAGCCTGGGCGGCGAGGACTTCTCCTGGTACCTGGAGCACGTGGACGGCGCGCTGGCCCGGCTCGGTGTGCGGCCGGTCGGCGACACCGCCAAACGTGATCTGCACCAGGGTGACTTCGACATCGACGAGGGCGCCATCGCGGTCGGCGTGGAACTGTTCACCGCCGCTGCGCTGCTGTCCTGACTGGCGGTGAAGCCCCGGCTACCGGGGCTTCACCTGGTCGAAATGCGTCGATCCGATAACGGGTCTTCATGCGGTCTTTACCTGGGATCTACGCGCGTTAAGCTCCGGCTTAGCCAGCGCCGGATGGGGCGCTTTCGAACTGAAGGGGACCCTCTTGCGCCGGGTATCCAAGATCGCTGCCGCGGGCGTGGTGTCCGCGGCCCTCGCGCTGACCGCCACCGCCTGCGGCAGCAGCTCCACCGACAGCGGCAGCAAGGACAAGGGCGTCGGCATGGCCTACGACGTCGGCGGTCGTGGCGACCACTCCTTCAACGACTCCGCGGCCCGTGGCATGGACAAGGCCACCAAGGAGTTCAAGCTCGGCGAGAAGGAGCAGACCGCCAGCCAGGACGAGACCGAGTCCGACCGCGAGGAGCGGCTGGACCAGCTCGCCGGGGCGGGCTACAACCCGGTGATCGCGGTCGGGTACACCTACGGCGACGCGGTCACCGCGATAGCCAAGAAGTACCCCGACACCACCTTCGCCATCGTCGACTCCGTGGTGGCCGCGAAGAACGTCGACAGCATGGTCTTCGCCACCGAGCAGAGCTCGTACCTCGCCGGGGTGGCCGCCGCGCTGAAGACCAAGACCAACAAGGTCGGCTTCATCGGCGGCGTGCACAACACCCTGATCGGCACCTTCCAGGCCGGCTTCGACCAGGGCGTCAAGGACACCAAGCCCTCGGTCCAGGTCACCGACCAGTACCTGTACGAGACCGACTCCAAGGGCTTCGCCGACCCGGCCGCCGCCACCGGCAAGGCCAAGGGCATGCTCGACAAGGGCAACGACGTCATCTACACCGCGGCCGGCCTGTCCGGCGACGGTTCGATCCAGACGATCGCCGGCAAGCCCGGCACCTGGGCGATCGGCGTCGACTCCGACCAGTACCAGGACCCGGCGCTGGCGAAGTACAACAAGCAGATCCTCACCTCGGCGGTGAAGAACGTCGACGTGGCCGTGTACGACCTGATCAAGTCGGTGCACGACGGCAAGCCGAAGACCGGCACCAACACCTACGACCTCGCCAACGGCGGTGTCTCGCTGTCCACTTCGGGTGGCTTCATCACCGACATCCAGGCGCAGCTCGACGCCGCCAAGCAGAAGATCGTCTCGGGGGCGATCAAGGTCAAGTCGACTCCGTGACCCACCCCGGGGTCACGCGGTGGCCCACCCGGGTCGCTCGCTGACCCGCTCCGGGTGAACCGGTAGTCCACGGCAGGACCGCAGCGCGGAGGCTCGGCAGGGGGGTTGCTCCGGCACCCCCTTGCCGGGCCTTCCTCTTGCCGTTCCCTTGCCGTCTCGTTGCCGTGGCTGCCCGCCTGCTGTGGATCTCTGCCGCAACGCGCGTAGATTCACCTCGGCGCGATACCTTCACCCCCACGTTCTGCCCGCCCGAGCTTTCCCCGAGGGGAGTGCGCCATCAACGCGTCCACGAGTCCACCCGCGCCGATCCCGTCGCAGCCGCCGCAACCCGGCAGCGCGGCCGCGGTCGAGCTGCGCGGCATCACCAAGCGCTTCCCCGGGGTCGTCGCCAACCACGACATCGACATCACCGTGCGCGGCGGCACCGTGCATGCCCTCGTGGGCGAGAACGGCGCCGGCAAGTCCACCCTGATGAAGATCCTCTACGGCATGCAGAAGCCGGACGAGGGCACCATCGCGATCAACGGCGAGCAGGTCTCCTTCGGTGACCCGGGCGCCGCGATCGCCCGCGGCATCGGCATGGTGCACCAGCACTTCATGCTCGCCGACAACCTGACCGTGCTGGAGAACATCGTGCTGGGCAGCGAGAAGCTGCACGGCATCGGCGGCCGGGCCAAGGCGAAGATCACCGAGATATCCGACGCGTACGGCCTGGGGGTGCGGCCCGACGTCCTCGTGGAGGACCTGGGCGTGGCCGACCGCCAGCGGGTGGAGATCCTCAAGGTCCTCTACCGCGGCGCCCGCATCCTGATCCTCGACGAGCCCACCGCGGTCCTGGTGCCGCAGGAGGTCGACGCGCTCTTCGAGAACCTGCGCGGGCTGAAGTCCCAGGGCCTGACGGTCATCTTCATCTCGCACAAGCTCGGCGAGGTGCTCTCGGTCGCCGACGAGATCACCGTCATCCGGCGCGGCACCACCGTCGGCAGCGCGGACCCCGCGCACACCACCGCCAAGCAGCTCGCCGAACTGATGGTCGGCAGCGAACTGCCCTCGCCGGAGACCCGCGAGTCCACCGTCACCGACGAGGCGATGCTCAGCGTCGCCGGCCTGCGGCTGGCCGCGGTCGACCCGGAGGGCGTCGAGCGCATCCTGCTGGACGACGTCGGGTTCACCATCCACAAGGGCGAAGTGCTCGGCATCGCGGGCGTGGAGGGCAACGGCCAGGCCGAACTGGTCGAGGCGATCATGGGCATCCGCGCGCTGGACGCCGGTTCGCTCGTGCTGGACGGCCGGGACATCACCACCGTGCCGACCCGGCGCCGCCGCGAGGACGGCATCGGCTACATCCCGGAGGACCGGCACCGGCACGGCCTGCTGCTGGAAGCGCCGCTGTGGGAGAACCGCATCCTCGGCCACGTCACCGAGCAGCCCAACAGCCGGGGCTTCCTGATCGACCCGGCTGCCGCCCGCCGCGACACCGAGCGGATCGTCCGCGAGTACGACGTGCGCACCCCCGGTATCGAGGTCACCGCGGCCTCGCTGTCCGGTGGCAACCAGCAGAAGCTGATCGTCGGGCGCGAGATGAGCCACCTGCCGAAGCTGCTGATCGCCGCGCACCCGACCCGGGGCGTGGACGTCGGCGCGCAGGCGCAGATCTGGGACCAGATCCGCGAGGCGCGCCGCGAGGGCCTGGCGGTCCTGCTGATCTCCGCGGACCTGGACGAGCTGATCGGCCTGTCCGACACGCTGCGGGTGATGTACCGGGGCCGGTTGGTCGCGGACGCCGATCCGTCGACGATCACCCCGGAGCAACTGGGTTCGGCGATGACCGGCGCCGCGTCCGGCCACCTTGAGCGGCAGACCGGGGACGCCGGTCCGGCCGGAGCGGCCGAGCCGGCCGGGGGAGAGGACCGATGAAGAAGTTCGACAAGGACCGCGCCCTGCTGGGGATCGCCGCGCCGGTGCTGGCCGTGGTCAGCGCGCTGGTGGTCACCGCGCTGGTGCTGCTGGCCACCGGCAAGGAGCCGTTCCACGCGTTCAACGTGATGGCCACCTACGGCAGCAAGTCCAACAGCCAGGTCTACATCCTCAACAAGGCCACCACGTACTACCTGGCCGGCCTCGCGGTCGCCGTCGGCTTCCGGATGAACCTGTTCAACATCGGTGTCGACGGGCAGTACCGGCTGGCGGCGTTCTTCGCGGCCGTGGTCGGCGGCGCGCTGTCCATCCCGGGCATCGTCGAGGTGCCCGTGATCATCCTGACCGCGATGGCGGTCGGCGCGGCGTGGGCGGCGATCGCCGGCGTGCTGAAGGTGACCCGCGGGGTCAGCGAGGTCATCTCCACGATCATGCTGAACTCGATCGCGGGCATCGTGATCGGCTACTTCCTGCAAGGCGGCCGGCTCGGCGTGCTCGACAAGAACGCCAACATGGTGTCCACCAAGCCGATTCCGGTCTCCAGCCACCTGTTCAGCTTCAAGACCGCCACCGATCCGATCTTCGGCTTCATCGTCTTCGCGGTGCTGGCCGGCGTCGTCTACTGGTTCCTGCTCTCCCGCACCCGCTTCGGCTTCGACCTGCGGGCGGTCGGCCGCTCGGAGTCCGCGGCCGAGGCGAGCGGGGTCAGCGTCAAGCGGATGGTGATCAGCAGCATGCTGATCTCCGGTGCCATGGCGGGCCTGGTCGGCATGCCGACGCTGCTCAACCAGTCCTACGACTACGGCACCGACTTCCCGACCGGCATCGGCTTCACCGGGATCGCGGTCGCCCTGCTGGGCCGCAACAACCCGATCGGCATCGGCGTCGGCGCGCTGCTGTGGGCGTTCCTCGAACGCTCCTCCGCGGGCCTGGAGTTCCAGGGGTACGACAAGGAGATCGTCGGCGTCATCCAGGGCGTGATCGTGCTCGCGGTGGTCATCGCGTACGAACTGGTGCGCCGCTACGGCCTCACCCGGCAGCAACGCCAGGTCGGCGCGGAACTCGCCGCGGCCGGCGCGGGCAGTGACGACAAGCAGGAGGTCGCGGCATGAGTGCCACCACGACTCAGACGCCGCCGCCCGCCGCGCCGCGGGTGAAGCCCGCGGGCCGGGCGAACGGGCGGATCAAGCTCACCCTGCCGGTGGTCCTGCTGATCATCGCGGGCGCGCTGATCGCGGTCTCCGCGGTGCGCGCGGTCACCGGCGCGGAGGACGTCACCTCCTCCGGGCAGGTCGCGGGCGCGCTGGCCAGCGCGGTGCCGATCGGCCTGGCGGGCCTGGCCGGCCTGTGGTCGGAACGGGCCGGGGTGGTCAACATCGGCCTCGAGGGCATGATGATCCTCGGTACGTTCTTCGGCGCGTGGGCGGGCTGGCAGACCAACGCGTGGGTCGCGGTGCTGGCCGGCGTCCTCGGCGGCGCCCTGGGCGGCCTGGTGCACGCGATCGTCACCATCACCTTCGGGGTGGACCACATCGTGGCCGGTGTCGCGATGAACATCCTCGCCGCCGGCGTCACCTCCTACCTCGCCAAGCGCTGGTTCAACGTCGGCGAGGCCGCGCGCAAGGGCGGCACGCCCAAGCAGTCGCCCCAGCTGGACAACGCCAAGCAGTTCACCGTGCCCGGCCTCTCGCACTGGCTGGACAGCGTGGAGAAACACCACTGGTTCGTCATCTCCGACATCGCCGGGATGATCGGCGGCCTGGTCACCGACATCTCCGCGATCACGCTGCTGGCCATCGTGCTGTTCGTGGCCACGTTCTTCATCCTGTGGCGCACGCCGTTCGGGCTGCGGCTGCGGTCCTGCGGCGAGAACCCGGTGGCCGCCGAGTCGCTGGGCGTCAACGTCTACACGTACAAGTACGCCGCGGTGATCATCTCCGGCGGGCTCGCCGGACTCGGCGGGGTGTTCCTCGCCATGAGCACGCACTTCTACCTCGAAGGGCAGACCGGCGGCCGCGGCTACATCGGTCTGGCCGCGATGATCTTCGGCAACTGGCGGCCGGGCGGTCTGGCCATGGGCGCCGGGCTCTTCGGCTACGCCGACAGCCTCCAACTGCGCAACGGCGGCCCGTCGGTGCACGCGCTGCTGCTGCTGATCGCGGTGCTGCTGCTGGCCATGGCGGTGTGGAAGTTCTACCGCGGCTCGCGGATCGGCGCGGCCGTGGCGCTGGGCTTCGCGGTGCTGCTGGCAGTCTGGTACATGCTGACCGACTCCGTGCCCGACGAGATCGTGGAGGGCACGCCGTATGTCGTGACGCTGCTGGTCATGGGCCTGTCGGCACAACGGCTACGGATGCCGAAGGCGGACGGCCTCCCGTACCGGAAGGGGCAGAGCGGATGACGGACGACACCGGAGGACCGGCCGAGGGCGGGTCCGACGGGCGCGGCGGGGCCGGGCCGCTGCCGGGGACCGGCGCGCTGCCGGCCGCCGCGGCGGTGCCCGGGCCCGACGTGGACTGGAAGGCGCTGCGCAGCGCCGCCCGGGAGGCCATGGAGCGGGCGTACGCGCCCTACTCGGGCTTCCCGGTCGGCGCGGCCGCGCTCACCGACGACGGCCGCACCGTGGTCGGCTGCAACGTGGAGAACGCCGCCTACGGGGTCGCGCTGTGTGCCGAGTGCGGACTCGTCTCGGCGCTGCACGCCTCCGGCGGCGGCCGGCTGGTCGCCTTCTCCTGCTCCGACCTGCGCGGCGACCTGCTCATGCCGTGCGGGCGCTGCCGGCAACTGCTGTGGGAGCACGGCGGCCCCGAAATGCTCGTCGACACCCCGCGCGGGGTACGGCCGATGAGCGATGTCCTGCCCGACGCCTTCGGACCCGAAGACCTCAACCGCTAGGAACCCCCGTTTCATGGACGCCATTTCCGTCATCCGTGCCAAGCGCGACCGCGGCCGGCTCGGCGACGAGCAGATCGACTGGGTGATCGACGCCTACACCCGCGGCGAGGTCGCCGACGAGCAGATGTCGGCGCTGGCCATGGCGATCCTGCTCAACGGCATGGACCGGGCCGAGATCGCCCGCTGGACCGCCGCGATGATCGCCTCCGGCGAGCGGATGGACTTCTCCGGGCTGGCCCGGCCCACCGCCGACAAGCACTCCACCGGCGGGGTCGGCGACAAGATCACGCTGCCGCTGGCACCGCTGGTCGCCGCCTGCGGCGCGGCCGTGCCGCAGCTGTCCGGGCGCGGCCTGGGCCACACCGGCGGCACCCTCGACAAGCTGGAGTCCATCCCGGGCTGGCGGGCCTCGCTCGGCAACGACGAGATGCTCGCGGTCCTCGCCGACGTCGGCGCCGTGATCTGCGCCGCCGGGGACGGGCTGGCGCCGGCCGACAAGAAGCTGTACGCGCTGCGGGACGTGACCGGGACCGTCGAGTCGATCCCGCTGATCGCCTCCTCGATCATGTCCAAGAAGATCGCCGAGGGCACCGGCGCGCTCGTCCTGGACGTCAAGGTCGGCTCCGGCGCGTTCATGAAGTCCCGCAACGACGCCCGCGAGTTGGCGTCCACCATGGTCGGGCTCGGCACCGACCACGGGGTGCGCACCGTCGCGCTGCTCACCGACATGTCCACCCCGCTCGGCCGCACCGCGGGCAACGCGCTCGAAGTACGCGAGTCCGTCGAGGTGCTGGCCGGCGGCGGCCCCGCCGACGTCGTCGAGCTCACCCTCGCGCTCGCCCGCGAGATGCTCGACGCCGCAGGGCTGGCCGACGCCGACCCCGCCAAGGCGCTCGCCGACGGTTCCGCGATGGACGCGTGGCGCCGGATGATCAAGGCGCAAGGCGGCGACCCCGGGGCCGCCCTGCCCGTCGCCCGCGAGCAGCACGTCCTGGCGGCCCCCGCGAGTGGCGTTCTCACCGTGCTCGACGCCTACGCCGTCGGCGTCGCCGCCTGGCGGCTCGGGGCCGGCCGCGCCCGCAAGGAGGACTCCGTCCAGGCGGGTGCGGGTATCGAACTGCACGCCAAACCGGGTGATGTGGTCACCCAGGGCGCCCCTCTCCTCACCCTCCACACCGACACCCCGGAGAAGTTCGAGGGCGCGCTGGAGGCGTTGAACGACGCCTTCTCGATTGCCCCGGCCGGCACGTCCTTCACCCCGCCGCCGATCGTCCTCGACCGCATCGCCCGCGCATGACGGTGTGCTGACCCCCCGGGCTGCCCGTCCACGCCGTCACGGGACGGGGCAGCCGGGGAGGTCGGGGGCGGGCTTCACGCCCTCAGGGAGCGGCCGAAGCCCGAGGCCAGGGGCATCCGCAGACCCAGGGGCGGCGGCGCCGCGAGCGCGTCGGCGACGGGACGAGCGAAGGGCCGCTCCAGGAGGGAGCCGAGGACGAAGTCCGCGGTGAGCGCGAAGACTTCCGGCCGGTGGTGGTGCAACCCGTGCCCATCGGTGTGCACCTCGAACCTGCACACCTCGCGGTTGACCTTCTTCGCCCGCTCGGCGAGCCCGTACGACAACTCCGGGTCGGTCGTGGCGTCGTCGGTGCCGTGCACGATCAGCACCTGCCGCCCGTTGAGCTGCTTCACCGGCTCCGGCTCGGGCCCCTCCGGCAGCCAGGGTGCGAGCGCGACGACGGAACGCACGGCGGAGTGCCCGCCGGCGTGGAGTGCCGCCCGCGCGCCCATGTCCAGCCCGACCAGGCACACGGGCACGTCGCCGTAGCGGCGCACCGCCTCGCTGACCGCCCACTCCGCGTCCTCCGCGGGGTGCGCGTGGCCGCCGTTCCAGCCGCGGAAGCGGTAGTGCACGACGTGCGCCGCCACCCCGTCGGCCGCGCCGGCCCGTACGAGGTGCCGGGCCAGCGGCCATATCGCGGCCGCGGCCATCGGCGAACGCCGGCGGGTGCTCAGCGCGTTGCCGCCCGGCAGCGCGAGCACCACCGCGCGTACGGTCGGCACTTCGGCACGCTGCTCGCGCTGCCGGGGCACGAGACCGGGTGCGACCTGCCGCCCGAGTCGCGCGCCACGTGCCGGTAATGCTTGCGAAGCCATGGCGCAACGATGGCAGACAGGAGGGTGTGCGTTCGATGGCCAAGCGGAAAATAGTTGGCCCGAACACGATATCTACGCGCGTAGGGGCTATCGTTCGGTCATGGAGAACGCCACACCGAACCTCCCCGCGGGGGAGCAGATCCGCCGTGCCCCGAAAGTCCTGCTCCACGACCACCTCGACGGCGGGCTGCGGCCCGGCACGATCGTGGACATCGCGCGAGCGACCGGATACCGAGCGCTGCCCGAGACCGACCCGGACAAGCTCGGCCGTTGGTTCCGCGAGGCGGCCGACTCCGGCTCCCTGGAACGCTATCTGGAGACGTTCACGCACACCTGCGCGGTGATGCAGACCCGCGACGCGCTGGTCCGGGTCGCGGCGGAGTGCGCCGAGGACCTGGCCGCCGACGGCGTGGTCTACGCCGAGGTGCGGTACGCCCCCGAGCAGCACCTGGAGGGCGGGCTCACCCTGGAGGAGGTCGTCGAGGCGGTCAACGAGGGCTTCCGCGAAGGCGAGCGGCGCGCCCGCGAGGATGGCAACCGGATCAGGGTCGGCGCCCTGCTCACCGCGATGCGGCACGCCGCCCGCTCCCAGGAGATCGCCGAACTCGCCAACCGCTACCGGGACCTGGGCGTCGTCGGCTTCGACATCGCCGGCGCCGAGGCGGGATTCCCGCCCACCCGGCACCTGGACGCGTTCGACTACCTCAAGCGCGAGAACAACCACTTCACCATCCACGCCGGCGAGGCGTTCGGGCTGCCGTCGATCTGGCAGGCCCTCCAGTGGTGCGGCGCGGACCGGCTCGGCCACGGGGTGCGGATCATCGACGACATCACGGTCGACGACGACGGCGTGCACCTGGGCCGGCTCGCCTCCTACGTCCGCGACAAGCGGGTGCCGCTGGAGATGTGCCCGACCTCCAACCTGCAGACCGGCGCGGCCTCCTCCTACCGGGAGCACCCGATCGGGCTGCTGCGGCGGCTGCATTTCAGGGTCACGGTCAACACCGACAACCGGCTGATGTCCGGGACCAGCATGAGCGAGGAGTTCGCCCACCTGATCGAGGCGTTCGGATACACCTTCGACGACATGCAGTGGTTCACCGTCAACGCGATGAAGTCCGCGTTCATCCCTTTTGACGAACGACTCGCCATGATCAACGAGGTGATCAAGCCCGGATACGCCGAACTCAAGGCCGAGTGGCTGTTCGCACCGGGTGTCGCCGTACCGCCCGTGGCCAGCGGTTCCGCCGCCGGGCGCGGCTGATCGGAGCGGTGGCGCGGCGTGACCCGCCAAAAGGTCACGGCCGCGCCATGCCGCTTGCACACGACGCGTTCGGCTGACTACGTTCCGACGTCATGCAGACCCTCACCAAGAAGACCCTCACGACCGCCGCCCTCGGCCTGGCTGTCACCGCCGCCGCGGCCGGTACCGCCTCCGCCGCCGGCCTGGTGCAGTCGAGCGACGCCCTCGCGCCGGTCGGCTCGGCCGCCAACCTGGTGCCCGGTGCCACGTCCACGGTGTCCGGTGCGCAGACCGCGCTCAGCAACGGGACGACAGCGCTGCCGACGGGTTCGGCGAGCAACCTGCTGCCGTCGAACAACCACGTCTCGGGCAACTCGCTCGGCCCGGCCACCGGCCTGCTCGGCGGGCTCCCGGTCGGGGGCTGACCGCTTCTCGGGGTGCCCTGACCCTCCCGGGCGCCCCGGTCCGCCGGTTGCGGGACCTCGCGTCCGGCGGTGGCCGCTCGTGCGCCGCGGGGCGCGCGCCGGAGTGCGGGGGCGGGGGTGCCCGGGAGGTGGGGCCCCGCCGGGTGCGCGGGGCGCGTT
>NZ_JBFBIV010000037.1:0-78990 GCF_040702025.1 Streptomyces sp. NPDC088194
CCCTCCCCAAACCCCCCCCCCCCCGCGGGGGGGCCCCCCCCCGCGGGGGCGCCCCGCCGCCTTCTCCCCTCACAGGGCACGGGTTCACCACCCGGTCACCAAGGAACGTTAAAGTTGCCCATGGTGACGACGTGCCTCCGGGGAGGGAACCGCATGGGAGACGGCCGCGACCAGAAGTTGCGCAGCGTGGACCCCGTCGACCTGGAGCAACTGGCCACGCTGCTCGACGGCAAGGGGCCGAACAGCCTCAAGAGCCGTACCGACGCGGCTTTCCGCAGCGCGGCGGCGCTCGGCGCCACCTCCCATCTCAACGGCCTGCGGCCGCTCGCGCGTTGGGCCGACGACACCGCCCCCGACCTGCGCCGCCGCGCGGCCCGGGCCCGCATGAACGCGGGTGACCTCACCGGCGGGTTCCTCTGGGCCGGGTTCTCCGCTCAGGACCTCGCGAAGTACAAGGGCGACGGGCTCTCCCCCGAACTCGCGCTCGTCGCCAACTCCGTCGCCGCCAGCGACGACCCGAAGGCGTCGCAGTTCCGGCGCCGCCCCGACGAGAACCTCGACGACTGGATCGACCGCCTCAAGGCCCAGGCCCTCACCGCCCTCCCCGGTCTCCAACCGTTCGAGCCCGCGGTCCAGAGCTACCTCACCAACTTCGGCGACTGGAAAAGCGCCACCGACGCCGCCGGCCACGTCCTCTTCCAGGGCTCCCAACTCACCAAGGTGCTGGTGGGGAACTCCTTCAAGGCGGGGTGGGCGAAGCCGTGGCGGCTCTGGGCGGCGACGAAGTTGCAGAGCAGCGGTTCCCGCGTGCTCAAATGGAGTGGCGCGAAGCTTGCGGACATGGACAAGATTCGGTCACTGAGCGCCCCAGGCGCCTGGCTGCCGAGCAAGCTCACGTCCGCCTTGCAGCACGTCCCCGGACTCAACGGCAGGATCAGGGACGGGACAAGTGGGCTCTGGGACGACCTCCGGCTCAAGCCCATCATGAACCTTGGGCGCTGGGGCATCACCCCGAACAGCGTGATCAACGCCCTGGTCGGCAATGACGAGTTCGCGAAGAAGTTCGGTGGACTGACACATTCGGGTGTCCCGGTCGAGCGCGCGGCCAACGCCAACCTGGCGAGAGTCGGCGTCAAGGCGTACCAAGGGTTGCGCCAAGGCACGGCCTTCGAGAACGTCGCGGCCAAGAGCCGCTACGGCGCCGCGTTGAAAGGACTCGTCACCGTCGGCGAGACCGCCGGTGCCTTCCGCAGCTTCAACATCGCCACGAGCGTCGCCATGACCGGCATCAGCGCCGCGAACCTGATATCCGACGGCAACCCCGTCAAGGCATTCAAGCGCGAAGGCGCCGGCTACGTCGCTGACGCCGCCGACACGGCATTCAACGCGTCCCTCACGGCCACCCTGATCGCACCGAACCCGGTCACCTTCGGCCTCACCATCGCCACCGGCAGTGTCTACGTCGGCGCGGAAGTCGTGCAGCACTGGGGCGACATCAAGAAGGGCACGTCAACGGCCACGCACTGGGTGGACAAAACCACGAGCAACGTGACCCACGACATCGCGGGCGGCGCCAAGTCCGCGGCGAAGAAGCTCAACCCGACCCACTGGCACTTCTAGGACCAGGACATGACCGACCTCATTTTCGAGCTCGAACCCTTCGAAAACGAAGCGCACAAGGGCGTACGCGGCGTCGTCGGCGCGTACGGGGACACCATGGTGTACAACATCAAGCCCGCGAGGCCGCAAGGCTCGAACGAGATACTTCACGCTCACCTCGCGTCGGAGTATCTCCCGGAGGCTCGCCTCGGCGGAATTGGCGTGAGCGGGCAGCCGTCCCCCTACAAAGCGAGCCTCGAAGTCGGCGGCGCACCGGCCCGGCTCACGTACAACTCCTACGGACTCACGAGGTCCTCCCGGGCCCTGCGCATCAAGTACCTGGAGCGCACTTACACCTACACCTGCCTGAAGTCGCTGACGCGGAACGCCGAACTCCGGCGTCCGGGAATGCACGTGACCGTCACCACCGGAAAGTACGTTCCCAAACTGGGCGACCGGCGGCACGGCACGGCCGAGGGGGACTTCGACGAGGTCGACCTCGCCGTCGCCCTCGTCTTCGAGGCGGTCACGATCGACCCGCTGGACCCGGTCGCAGCGGCGGTCTACGCGTCTCAACGAAGCAACGCGAACTCGAAGGAGCCCTGAGCATGCCTCGGTGAACCCACTCGGGCCGCAGCGGCGGCTCGGCGCACGCCTTCCTCAACTTCCCTGCGGCACAGGGCAGGTTCGCGCGGCGTTCCCTCGCCAGGGCCTACGCCGCGTTCCCCTCGTCCGCCAGTTCCGGCTGGTCCGGGAGGAGGTCAGTCAGGCGGGTCCAGAGGGTTGAGGTGGTGGCGGGGGTGAGGTGGAGGGGGGTGGTGGGGGCGACGCCGCCGGGGAGGATCGGCTCTTCCGGCTGCTCGCGCACCCAGTAGCCGAGGGCGCCGCAGTCCCAGACGGCGAGGGCGCGGAGTGCGGTGACGGGTTCGGCCGCGGGCGTGGGCGGGGCGCCCCAGACGACGGTGACGCGCCAGGTGCCGGCGAGCGCGCAGACGAGGTCGGCGAACAAGGAGAGTTCGGGGTCGGCGAGGGAGCCGTCAGCGGCGGCGAGGGCGGCCCGGGCGAGGAGGGCGCCGTCTTCGGGTGGGACCGGGGCGCCGTCGGCCGTGGCTGCGGCGAGGGCGGCGAGGGCGGCGTCCAGCGCGCCCATGGTGGTCGCGATCCGGGGCGGCACGGCCGGCTCCGGCGCGGAGACACCGTGCAGATTGACCATGCGGGCGATCTCCCAGACCAGGGTGGTCGGGAGGATCGAGAGGTATTCCGACTCCTCCTCACCGGGCCAGCCGTCGTGCGCGATGACGGCGTCCGGGCCGACGACCAGCCCGTGGTGGACCGGACCGTGGCCGCCGGTGACCTCGATCCGCACGACGGCGACGGGATCGGCGAGGGTCTCGATCAACTGCTTGAGAGAGAGGTCGAGTTCGCCCTCGGGCCCGACCAGCCCGAGCTCCTGGAGTTCGCCGAGCGAGGGAAGCAGTTCCTCGGGCGGGGACTGGTGGTCGGAGAGATGGCCGAGCACGGCGATGTGCCGGTCGGCGAGGCGGAACCGGCTACGTGAACTGTCGTACGAAGGCATGCGGGTGGCGCGCTCCTGGTCGGGCCGACCGAACCCGGGCGGCGTGCGGCGGCGTATCGCGGCGTAAGGCGGCGTAAGGCGGCACCCGGGTGCCGTACGGGCGGCTACTTGAGCTTCTTCGCGTTCTGCTCGCACGTACCCGCCTCGGTGCGCAAGGACTCCGCCACGGTGCGGCACGTGGTCCGCCACGTGCCGAGTTCCCCGCGGGTACGGTCGGCGTGCGGGCCGGACCAGTCCTTCATCGTGGCGGTGGCGAAGGTACGGGCCGCGTCCGGCAATGCCTCGATCTCGTCGGCCAGGCCGCGCAACCGGCTCGCCCTGTCGGTCAGTTCCTGGACGCCTTCCGATGCCATCCGCGCCATCCCCCCAGGTGGGCCGCATATACGAAAACATGATCAGGACCCACGATAGATCCCGGTTCGGCCGCGCTCCAGACGGGTTCGCGCCGAAGCGGCCACGGCGAGTGGTCCGCGCGGCGGCTCAGAGGGTGGCGAGGGCGGGGAGGAGGAGGGTCGCGGCGGTCACGTCGGGGGTGAGCGGGCGGTCCCCCGGGCCGGCCGGGAGCGCGGGCGAGGTCAGAACCGCGTGCACGGGTGCGCCCGGGTCGAGAAAGTCCGCCGGCTGGATACGCAACGCCCGTACCGCCGCGACGAGTTCGCACGCGAGCACGAGACGGTAGGCGCCCGCGGCTCGGAGCGCCTGCCGTGCCGCCTGGGAGGCGAAGCTCGCCGCCTCTTCGAGCCCGCGGGAGATGACGGTGTGCCCGGCGGACGCGGGCGACGAGGCGGAGGCCCGCAGCTCCGCGAGCGCGGAGTTCGCGCTGTACTCGAGGATCATGATCCCTGAGCTGGCCGCGGGCCCGTCCGCGAGGAAGGGCCGCAGCCCGGTGATGTCGGGGTCGCCGAGGTGTCCGAGGCGGGCGGTGGACAGCCGGGCGGTCTGGAGCACGGCCAGCGAGAGCTGGTCGAGCGCGAGGCCGAGCGGCGCGGCGAAGAACCCGCCGTGGTGGTAGACCGCGGGACCGCCGTCCGGCCCGCCGTCCTCGGTGATCAGCGGGTTCTCCGAAGGGCAGTTGATCTCGACGCCGAGCACCCGGCGCAGCGCGCCGACCGCTTCCAGCGCCGGCCCGTGCACCTGCGGGAACGCCCGGAAGCCGTACGGGTCCTGGATGCGCCGGCCGGGCGCCTGCGGGCGTTCCGGCTGTCCGAGCAGCCTGCGCACCTCGGCGGCGGCGTGCAGGGTGCCGGCGTACGGGCGCAGGGCGTGCACCGGAGCGGCGTACGCCTCCAGGGAACCGCCGACCGCGGCCAGCGAGAGGGCGGCGATGGCGTGCGAGGCCCGCAGCAGGACGTCGATGTCGTGGCAGACCAGCGCGGCCTGGCCGAGCGCGAGGGCGTTGCTGCTCATCAGGGCGAGCCCGTCGCCGCGCTGGAGGGTCACGGGCGCGGGTCCGGGCGCGGTGGCGCTGGTGTGCAGCGGCGCGACGGGGCCGCCGTCGGGGTGCGGATCGGCGTGGACGCCCACCGGCCCCGGCTCGGTGGAGTTCGCGCCGGGCGGTACGGGACCGGGCGATACGGCTCCGGGCGGTACGGCTCCGGGCGACGCGGGACCGGCTGGTACGGGACCGGCCGGTACGGCGCCCGGCCCCACCCCGCCGTGCCGCACCCCGCCGTCCCGTACCGTTTCCGCGCCCAGCACCTCCGCGCCCCGCGCCTCCGCACCGATCGGGTCGAGTTCCGGCCCCAGCGCCCCCACCGGGTCCGCCAGCCAGGGCCGCTCGCCGATCAGCGTCAGCCCGGTCTGCGCGAGCGCCGTCAGATCGCCGGTGCCGACCGCCCCGTACTCGTTGACGGCCGGGTGCACATGCAGCCGCAGCGCCTCGACCATCGCGTGGACGAGTGCGGGCTGGAGGCCGGAGCCGCCGGCCAGCACCTGGTTGGCGCGGACCGCCAGCATCGCGCGGACCTCGCGGGCGGGCAGCAGTGCGCCGACCCCGCCGGCGTGGCTGCGCAGCAGCCGCAGGTCCTGCTCGTCCTTGTCCTCGTCGCTGAGGAAGACCATCCGGTTGGCGCCGACGCCGGTGTCGCGGCCGTAGATCCGGCCGGAGGCGGCGAGCCGCTGGGCGGTGCGCCAGGAGCGTTCGGCGCGTGCGTACGCCTCCGGCGGGACGACGGGTCCGGCCACGCCGTCGGCGAGCAGTGCGACGCCGTCGGCGTCGAGGCCGAAGCCGTCGAGGACCGCGCCGGCCGCCTGCGCACGCTGGGGTGCGGAGGAAGCGTCGTTGCCGCGGTGCGACGACGACTCAGGGGCTGTTCCCATGGTCGCCTCCGGCTGAGGGCGGTACGGAAGGGTGGTTCGGAGAGGTGGTGCAGAGGGGCCGTCCGTCACGGTCGCGCCCCGGGTCGTACGTCGTGCGGGCTCCGGGGTGTCCGTGACGCGTGCTCCGGGGCGCCCCGGTCGTCCCCGCGGCCCGGGCCGAACCGGGCCGCCCCGGGGTGCGCTCGGCACCCCGGGACCGTCCTCAGGCTCGTACGCGGGCGTAAGCGGGCCTACGCGGGCCCGGCTCAGCCTTCCCCGCTCAGCTGACGCCGATGGACTTCAGCCACGTCTGCGCGACCGCGAGCGGGTCCTTCTTGTCGGTCTGCACCTGGGTGTCCAGGTCGAGCAGCTTCGCGGTGTCGAGCTTCGCCGACACGCTGTTGAGCGCGTCGACACCGGCCTGCGAGAGCCCCGACTTGTAGACCAGCGGAAGCACGTTGCCGAAGCCGAAGAGGCTCTTCGGGTCCTGGAGCGTGACGAACTTCTCGGAGGAGATGGTCGGGTCGGTGGTGAAGATGTCCGCGGCCTGGACGTTGTTGCTCTTCAGCGCCGACTCGGTGAGCGGGCCGCCGGCGTCCAGCGCCTTGAAGGACTTCGGCACCACGTTGTACTCGGACTTCAGGCCGACCAGGCCCTGCTGGCGGGTCTGGAACTCCGGCGAGCCGCCGATCACGAGGTCCTTGCTGATCGAGGCGAGATCGGCGATCGAGGAGGACGCGGTCAGGTGGTACTTCTTCGCGGTGGCGGCGTTGACCGTCACCGAGTCCTTGTCCTCGGCCGGGGCGTCTTTCAGCACCGTCAGCTTCGGGTCGAGCTTCGCGGTGATCGCGGAATCCGTCGCGGCCGCCGTCGTGGCCACCGCCTTGGGGTTCAGGTAGGAGAGCAGCGCGCCGTTGAACTCCGGCATCACCGTCAGCGTGCCGTTCTTCATCATCCCGTAGGTGGTCTCACGGGTGCCGATGTTCAGCTTGTAACTGACCTTGATGCCCTTGGACTTGAGGGTCTCGCCGTAGATGTAGGCAAGCACGGTGCTCTCGGCGAAGTTGTTGGAGCCGACGACCACGGTGCCGCCGGACGCCTTCTTCCCGGCCAGCGGGTCACTGCCGCTGTCGCCGGACGAGGAGGAGGAACAGCCCGCCAGCAGGGGCGCTGCCACGGCAGCGACGACCGCCACGGCGGCCAGTCGGAGGTAACTCGGGCTGGACCAGGTGCTGTTCTCGCGAGTAGTCACGGTTTCCGCTTCCGGCTCGGTGTTCGAAAGATGATCAACGTTGTTCGAAACATGCCTTGGTGACGATCCAATCCAGCCGCTTCCCACCCAGTCAAGTGAAGGCTGGTCACCGATTGGCATCGACGCGTGCGAAGCGCCGATCCGGCACCCGGCGGCACCGCGCTGACCTGCGGCGGAACCGGATCGCCACAGGTCGGTGCGTGGGTGGACTTAACAGGATCTTGATGTGCAGGCCAGGTGCCGGACGACAAGACGAGGTAGTCTCCGGGCAGTTGGCGACCATTCCCGGACTGACACGGGGAGTTTTCGGCCACTTCCGTCCGACCAAGGTGACGAAAGTGGTCAAAGTCACGGAGGAGGGCGCGTCGTGTCCGCGAACGGAGCGATCGGACCGGAACGAGAGCATCCGGTACCGGAAGTCCCGCACGATGGCGACCGTCCGCCCCGAACATCCGCGCTCGCCCGCTTCGCCGACCGCCGGCCCTTCCGGCGCAAGCTCGACGTGCTGCTCGGCGTCCCCCTCGTCGTGATCGCCCTGCTGCTCGGCTATGTGATCTCCGGGCTGGTCGGCCAGGCCAGGGACGCGGGCTCCGCCGCCCAGCTGGTCCGCAGCAGCCGCCAGGTCGCGACCCTGGTCGACCGGGTCGAGTCCGAGCACCAGCAGGCGCTGCTGCTGTCGGTGCGCTACGAGTCGGCCACCACCGGCGGCCGGCCGTCGCTGACCGCCTACCGCGACGCGCAGGACGCGGTGGACCGGCAGGTCGCCGCGGTCCGCCACGCCTTCGGCTCGCGGCTGCCGGCCGCCGAGGAGCAGGTGCTCAAGGAGATCGACGGCCTGAGCAGCCTGCGCAGCACCGTGGAGCAGAGCTACCTGCCGGCCGACAACATCGACCCGGCGTACACCTCCGCGATGGACGACCTGATCGACGGCCTCGACCTGGACACCAGCACCAACCTCTCCACCACCCGCACCGGCAGCCTGCTGGACTCGCTGCTGCGCGCGGAGGCCGCGCACAGCTCCTTCGAGACCAGCGTGTTCTCCGCGCAGACCGGTGACGCCAACGCGCTGATCGAGTTCGTCCACGCGGTCGGCGACGAGCAGGTCTACACCACCGAGGCGGCCCGGTTCGGCCGCTACGCGACCTCCAAGCAGAGCGCCGAGCTGGCCGGGATCGAGCAGGGCACGGCCTGGAACACCATCTCGCAGCAGTACGCGGGCCTCCAGGTGGACCCGAGCTCGCTGGTGGCCAACGGCCCGGCGGCGATCAAGGCGGCCTTCACCTCCGCGCTCCAGGCGTACCCGCAGTACCAGCAGCAGGCGGAGAGCCGGCTGCGCGTCACCAGCTCGCTGATCGGCCAGATCGCCGACCGGGCCGACCACGCCTCGGACAACGCGTGGTGGCGGGCGGCCTGGCTGCTGGCCGGCGCGCTGGTGGCGTTCGTCCTGTGGCTGGCGCTGTCGGTGGCGATCCGCCGCTCGGTGATCCGGCCGGTGCAGGCGCTCACCGGGGCGGCCGCCGAGGTCGCGGAGGTGGCCGGGCGGGAACTGGCCCGGGTCGCCGACGACGACGCGGTGGACGCGAGCCCGCCGCGGCTGCGCGAGATGCCGGTGACCGCGCGCGACGAGATCGGCGACCTGGCCGCCGCCTTCAACCGGGTGCAGACCACCGCGGCCGCACTGCTGGAACGGCAGGTGCTCAGCCGCCGCAACACCGCGGAGATGTTCGGCAACGTCGGCCGCCGGGTCAGCAACCTGACGGCCCGTCAACTCTCCCTGATCGACGCGGTGGAGCGCGGCGAGACCGACCCCGCGCTGCTCGACCGGCTCTACCGCATCGACCACCTCGCGGTCCGGCTCCAGCGCAACGCCGACAGCCTGATGCTGCTGGCCGGCATCCGCGAGACCGGCATGGAGGCGGGGCCCACCCCGCTCACCAACGTGGTGCGCGCCTCGCTCGGCCAGATCGAGGGCTACCAGCGGGTCTCGCTCAGCGCCGAGACCGAGGTCACCGTCGCGCCCGACATCATCGCCGACCTGACCTTGATGCTCGCCGAGCTGCTGGAGAACGCGGTCGCCTTCTCGCCCGCCCGCAGCCCGGTCGAGGTGACGGTGAGCGCCCGCTCCGAGGGAGCGCTCATCGAGGTCACCGACCACGGCCTGGGCATGAGCGCGGCCCGGCTCGCCGAGGAGAACGCCCGGCTGGTGCGCCGCGAACGCCTCGACCTGGTGCCCACGAAGGTGCTCGGCCTGTTCGTGGTCGGCAGCCTGGCCCGGCGCTGGGGCGTGCGCGTCACGCTGACCCGTACGCAGGGCGGCGGCGTCACCGCGCAGGTGGCGATCCCGTCGGCGCTGCTGCTGATGATGAGCCCGTTCGCGGAGCCGAGGAAGCGGCTGGACACCGGGAACGGGGCCGGCGCCGGAACCGAGGGCCGGGCCGGGCGCAGGTCGTACGAAGGCGGGGCCGCGGAACTCGAACGGGGCGACCTGGCCGAGCGCGGCGAGCGGGCCGCACGGGGGCCGCGGCACGCCGCCCGGGTGCCCGAGTCGGGCCCGGCCCGCCCGCACCCGGAGCCGGGCCGCGACACGGAGGCCGGCGGCGGCGCCCGGCACGCGGCGCCGAACCGCCCGGACGCGCCCGCGCCGCTCCCCCGCAGGGTGCCGCAGCGCAACGCGGCGATCAGCTCCGCGGCCGTGCCGTCCGCGCCCGCCGCACCGGTCCGCCGCCTCGGCCCGGGGCAGGGGACCGCCCCGCACGGCAACGGAACCGGGAACGGGAACGCAATAGCGCCGGGCGGCGCCGCGACCGGCGCACGGACGGTGAACGGCGCGGCGAGCGGGCCCGGTTCCGCGGGTGCCTCCACCGCACCGGGTACTCCCGCCGCGCCCGGCACACCCGCCCACGGGAGTACGTCGCCGGGCGGGCTGCGGCGCCGCGTGAAGGGCGCCACCCTCGCCACCACGCTCGGAGCGGCGGCCCCCGCCGCCCCGGCCGCCGCCGGCCCCGCCGTACCCTCTCCCCCAGACCCGCACCGCCCCGCCGCAGACGCCGAGCAAGTCCGCTCCGAGCTGGACGAGTTCGAGGCGGCGGTGGAACGGGCGCACCGCGACACCGCGGCGGCCGACACCGGCCAGAGCCGCACCACACTGGACACGGGGTTCCCGGAAGGAGCCGAAGAGTGACAACGCCGACAGGTGGCGGGCCCGAGGAACTGCGGGCCGCCGCAGCCGATTTCACCTGGCTGCTGAACCGTTTCGCCACCGAGACCGCGGGGGTGGTGGACGCCATCGCGGTGTCCTCCGACGGCCTGCTGATCGCGGTGTCGCAGCTCCGCGACCCGGCGGACTCCGAGCGGCTCGCGGCGATCGTCTCGGGCATGACCAGCCTCGCGGCGGGCGCCGCCGGCAACTACGGCCTGGGCCCGCTGAACAAGGTGATCATCGACCTCGCCGAGGGCCACATCCTGGTCTCGGCGATCGGCAGCGGTGCCGTCCTGGGCGTGGTGACCTCCAAGGAGGCGAAGCTCGGGAACATCGCCTACGAGATGACGGTGTTCGCGAACCGGGCCGGGGCGGCGCTCAATCCGGAGCTGGTGCTGGAGTTGAAGAACACCGTCGGTTCGCCGTCGGCCCGTTGACGTACCGGCCTTCCGCGTACGGGCAGTTGACGTACCGGCCGGGCGGGTACGGCCGGTACGCGTACCGCCCTTGCGGGCACGGGCAGTTGCCGTACCGGGCTTCCGCGTACGGGCAGTTGACGTACCACCTGTTCACGTATCCGCGGCCGGAGGCGCCGGCCGCCGCTGAGCGCACACCGCTGACGGCTCACCGCGAGGAGGTGAAGGCCCATGGGTGCCGGTGACGAACCGGTCGACCGGGCGCCCGCTGTACGGCCGTTCCTGGTGACCGCGGGCCGGGTGGCCGGGGCGGGCGGCGGCTCGGACCTGCCGCCGATGCCGGTCGAGACCCAACTCGTGGCGACCGCGGCCGGGTTGGAGCGGCTGGACCTGATGTCGTTCGAGCGGCACGACATCGTGGCGGCCTGCCGCCGACCGCAGTCGGTGGCCGAGATCGCGGCCACGCTGCGGCTGCACCTCAACGTCGTCCGGGTGCTGGCCGAGGACCTTTCGGCGGGCGGCCACCTTTCGGTGTACGTTCCGAGCGCCGACATCGCCCGCGACGTTTCCGTACTGCGAAGGGTTATCGATGGTCTCCGCACCATCCCCGACTCCGGGGGGACACTCCGTGACAACGACTGAGGCGCCCGGCCGGGGCGCTCCCCCGCTGCCGGTGAAGATGGTGGTCGCGGGCGGGTTCGGGGTCGGCAAGACCACCGCGGTCGGGTCGATCTCGGAGATCCGGCCGCTCACCACCGAAGCGGCGATCACCGAGGTGGCCGCGGGGGTGGACGACCTCAGCCACACCCCGCACAAGACCACGACCACCGTGGCGATGGACTTCGGCTGCATCACCATCGACGCCGGCCTGAAGCTCTACCTCTTCGGCACCCCGGGCCAGGAGCGGTTCGGCTTCATGTGGGACGACCTCGTCCAGGGCGCCCTCGGCGGCCTCGTCATCGTGGACACCCGCCGGCTCGACGACTGCTACGCCGCGGTCGACTACTTCGAGCACCGCCGGATACCGTTCGCGGTCGCGGTGAACGCCTTCGACGGGCGCGTCGAGCACACCCTCGACGAGGTGCGGTGGGCACTGGACGTGGCGGAGAACGTCCCCGTCATCACGTTCGACGCGCGGGAGCGGGGTTCGGTGCGGGACGCGCTGCTGGTCGTGCTGGACGTGGCGCTCACCCGAGCGGAGGCGTGAGCGGGGCGCGCACGGAGAGCGGGGGCGCCGGCTGATCCGGGTGCCGTCGTCGGGCGTGGCGGTGGCGGCGGCCCGCGTGCCGCTCCTACAGTCGGAGGTCGCACCGCGCACGCACCGCGACGAGCCCGGGCAACCGCCGGAAGGGACTGCTGGCATGGCGAGCGAGCCGAAGGGACCCGACACGCCGAACACCCCGGGCGACCCGGGCGACTCCGCTGGCGGGCCCGAGAGTTCGGCGGAGCGGGTCGCGCTGTGGCGCGCGCTGCACGTACGACTGGACGCGCCGCCGCACGTGTTCGTGGACGAGGTGGGGCTGCGGCTGGTGGCCCCTCCAGAGGGGTGGCGTGACCGTCCCGACATGGACCCCGAGGCCAGCCGCGGGTTCCGCGCGGCCATCGTGTCCCGGGCGCGCTTCATCGAGGACCTGGTCGCCGAGCGGGCCGGGCAGGGCGTGGACCAGTACGTCATCCTCGGCGCGGGGTTGGACACGTTCGCCCAGCGCGAGCCCGAAGCCGCCGCCCGGCTCACGGTGTTCGAGGTCGACCAGCCCGCCCCGCAGGCGTGGAAGCGGCGCCGCCTGGACGAACTCGGCTACGGCGTCCCCGCGTGGCTGCGCCTGGTCCCGGTGGACTTCGAGGCGGGCGACTCCTGGCTGGACCGGCTCGTCACCGCCGGGTTCGACCGCTCCCGGCCCGCCGTCTTCGTCTCCGCGGGCGTCACCATGTACCTCACCCGGGAGGCGACCGAGGCCACCCTCCGCCAGATCGCGGCCCTCGCCCCGGGCACGACCCTCGCGATGACCTTCCAGCTCCCCACCGAACTCGTCGACCCCGTCGACCGCCCGATCCGCGAGGCCACCCTCAAGAACGCGCGCGCCTCCCGCACCCCCTTCATCAGTTTCTACGCCCCGCACGAGATGCTCGCCTTGGCCCGTACGGCCGGGTTCCCCTCAGCCCACCACGTCTCCGGCTCCGACCTGTTCCACCGCTACTTCACCGCCCGCCCCGACGCCCTCCGCCCCTCCACCGGCGAGGACTTCCTCATCACCACCGCCTGACCCCCACCCCTGTCCCCACCCCGCACCGCGGCTCCGGCCGCCCCGGCGCGAACCGTTGAATCGTCGGGTTCTCGGCCGGCCCGGGCACCTCCCCGTTCCACCGAGCACGCGCCTCCCGCAGGAAGCTGCCGAAAGCGTCCACCCCAGGGCCCCGGCGAAGTTGTTGGTCATGCGGCCAGGTGCAGGTTGATGGGGCGGTCGGTGTCGCGGGCGTGATCCCCTGGTCGGACGGTACGGCGTAGGAACCTCCATCCAACCGGACCGGAACACGCCCGCGCACCGCTACCCCGCCGCAAAACCCCACGCCACAGAGCTACAAGACAACCTTGCCGGGGCTCTGAGGAGGCTACCGAGACTCGCCCTCGCTGACGGGCCGCAATACAGCTCTCAAACTGTCGATCGCGGCCTGAGCCTCTTCCCTCTCGCCGGCGTCGACCCAGCTCCTCCAAAACCAGCCGTCTGCAGGAAATGTCAATTCCAGCGCCTGAATTGCAGACGAGGCGAGGAGAGGCGCAATGGGCTTCGTCAGCCATTCTGTGATGCTCGGATATTCCTCGTTCCAAGGCAAGGAGCGCCCAGCTGGAACATTAGCTGTAACCACAGCGGAAGCAGCCATAATTTCCTCAGGCAGCACGGATGAGGTCGAACTTCCGCCCGCCTCAATGGCGGCGCGAAACGTACGCTCAACGACTTCCAGACGCCGCGGTGCGGGCTGTTCTTCCATCTCATCGAGGAAGTCCTCTGCGGTGTCACTGTCGAACGGGCCTGAGCCCCAGGTTCCCATCACAAACTCCAGTAGAGGCTTAGGGCAGATATCCGCCGGTTGGAACTTCGATCTCTGGGTTTCTCCGGTTCAAGAGTCTTACACCCTGCGACGTCAATCCATCCATGACTGTCTGCTCAACTCTGCGTGCACCTACAGTTCCTATCTCGGAAGGGAGAGGAATCCAAGTGACGTTCACGACGTCGTCGGCAACCACGACGGCGACCTTATCGACCTCACCATCGAAACGACCCCCGGCCAAAGCAGCGTCCTCCATACCACCTCCAACCACCCCTTCTGGGACGACACCACCCACCGATGGGTACCCGCCGGGGAGCTCGCAATTGGTGACAACCTCAGCGCGGCCACCAACGGACACGTCCGTCTCGTCGCGCGCCAAGTGCGCCCGGGCGCTGCGGGCATGTACAACCTCACCATCGACCAACTCCACACGTACTATGTTGTGGCGGGGACCACGCCGGTCCTCGTTCACAACGCAAAATGCGCGAACCTGGAACGAAGTTCGATGTTCCGAATTGATCCAGGTGGCCGTGACAGCGCGAGGGCCCTGGTGTTTTCCGTTGTCCGGGTCCGCGGCTTGGACTTTGTCACCGGGCTTGACCTTGGCGATGGGTTTCGTCTTGCCGTCGGCCATGAGGATGGGGGTCGTCGGCGCGAAGCTGCATCCCCTGCCGGAAGATACTCCTTCCTCGGGCAGATCCATCATTCCCATGATCCCGATCAGGGAATTTGCCATGTTGTTGCTACCGTCGCCAAAGAAGTCACTCCTCAGCAGGTCCGCATCATTGCTTCCAGGCGTCCACTCCTGGGTCCACTGCTGTTTGGTGTCGACATCTCCAAAGCGGCCGTCACCGCGGACGACGGGGGCCCCAGTACCGGTTCCGTGGCGGTAGCCGTCGCCGGGGAGTTGGGGAACTTTCGCGCGACAGATCAACTTACGTCTTCCGAATAGGGTGAAGACGGTTAAATGATGATGAATTCCCCTCCAATGAGCACGCGAAGTCCCACTGACAACCACGCCATGGACACAACTCGCACGAGCCCTCACCAGTCCGTCACAAGTTCGGCCTCTCTGGTGAATCTGCGTCAGGCGGCTTGTGCAAAGCGGAAGTTGGGTCCCTCGCGCACCCCAGTTCCACCCATCCGACGACGCCAGCGCGGGGAGATCGCTTCAACTGGACGTCGGCGAAGATCCGACTCCCCTGCCCACCTTCACGGTGACGGGCTGTCAACCCGGTCGCGACACCCCCACGGCGGTGGAAGAGTTGCAGTCAGGAGTTCACCCGGGGGGAGGGCGGCCCCGCCCCGCCCCGCTGACAAGGGCGCCCCCTTCCCGCGTACCGCAAGAAGGCGGGGCGCCGCGTTCGGCTACTTCCGCGTGCGGACCAGCAGGCGGACGAAGTACGGCGTGCCCACCACCGCTGTCATGAGCCCCGCTCCCAGTTGGGCCGGGGCGATCACGGTGCGGCCCAGGAGGTCCGCCGCGCAGACCAGGGTCGCGCCGAGCATCATGGCGACCGGGAG
The DNA here is from genome assembly GCF_040702025.1 of Streptomyces sp. NPDC088194. Classification (NCBI taxonomy): domain Bacteria; kingdom Bacillati; phylum Actinomycetota; class Actinomycetes; order Kitasatosporales; family Streptomycetaceae; genus Streptomyces; species Streptomyces sp. NPDC088194. The sequence continues at coordinate 14,913 of NZ_JBFBIV010000037.1, forward strand.
GACGCGGACGTGTCGGCGGCCCACCAGTGCGCGGGCCGCGTGGGGGGCCACCAGGCCGACGAAGCCGATGGTTCCGGCGGCGGCGGTCGCGGTGGCGCTGAGCAGCACGGCGACCGCGAGGAACCCGAACCGCGTGGGGGCGAGCCGCAGTCCGAGCAGGCGGGGGGTGTCCTGGTCGAGGGAGACCAGGTCCAGCTCGCGGCGCCTGACGACCGCGTAGCCGGTGCCCGCGAGGAGGACGACCGCGACCGGCGCCAGGTCGGGGCCGGTCCGCCCGTAGGTCGAACCGGACAGCCAGGTCAGGGCCTTGGTGGCGTCGAACGGGTCGGTGAGCACGATGACCAGGCTGATGAGCGCGGTGGTGGCGGCGGACACGCCGACGCCGACCAGGACCAGCCGGTTCTGCTGGAACCCGCCGCGCGCGGCGAGCCCGAAGACGATCAGGGCGGCGGCCGAGGACCCGGCGAACGCGGCCCCGGCGATGCTCCACGCGCCGGCCGCCGGCACCGAGGTGACCAGCAGGACGGCGCCGAGGCCGCCCCCGCCGGAGACGCCGAGGATGCCGGGTTCGGCGAGCGGGTTGCGGGTGACGGCCTGCACGAGCGTGCCGGACAGCGCGAGCGCCGCGCCGGCCAGCAGTGCGGCGCCCACCCGGGGCACCCGGGTGTCCAGCACGAAGGTGACCCCTTGACCGGCCCTGCCCAGCGCCCAGTTGGTGACGTCGCCGAGCAGCAGCTTGGTGTCGCCGAGCAGCACCCCCGCGATCACCACGGCGACCAGCACCGCGGTGAGCACGACCAGGCAGACCGCGAACCCCGCCCGGGTCGGCACGCGCATCCGGTCGGTGTCGGCGGCGGCCGCGGAGTCGCGGGCCCGGAACGCCATCGCGATCAGGAACGCCGCGCCGACGACGCTGGTGATGACGCCGGTGGGCACCGCGGGCGCGGACTGCTTGCTGACCAGCGCGCGCAGCAGCACGTCGGAGCCGAGCACGAGGGCCGCGCCGACCAGTCCGGCGAAGGGCACGGCCGCCCGGACCCGGACGAGCGTGCGCAGCCGGCGGGCCAACGGCCGTACCAGCGCGGGCGCGCACAGCCCGACGAAGCCGATCGGCCCGGCGAGCGTCACCGCCGCGGCGGACAGCAGCGCGGCGAGCACGACGACGGTGACGCGGGTGCCGCGGACCGGGACGCCGACGCCGCGGGCCGCGTCGTCGCCGAGGGCGAGCGCGTCGACGCGGCGGGCGACCAGCAGCAGCCCGGCCAGGCCCACCGCGACGACCGGTGCCATCTGGTCGACGCCGCCGAACCCGTTCTGGCTGATGCTGCCCTGGCTCCACTGGTACAGGCCGTTGGTCCGCTCGGGGAAGAGCAGCAGCAGCGCGTCGGTGATCGCGCCGAGCCCGAGCGCGAGGGCGCTGCCGGCCAGCACGAGCCGGACCGTACCGGCGCCGAGACCGGACAGGCTGAGGACGACGGCTGCCGCGGCCAGGCCCCCGGCGAACGCGACGCCGGAGGAGGCCAGCAGCGGGAGCGAGGCGCCGGTGACGGTGAGCACCCCGAGCGCGAGGTAGGAACCGGCGTTCACCGCGAGCGTGTCGGGGGCGGCGAGCACGTTGCGGCTCACCGCCTGGAGCGCGGCGCCCGCGCTGCCGAGCGCGGCGCCGACGAGGATGCCGGCCACCATCCGCGGCAGCCGCGAGGCGATGACCACGGAGGCGTCGGCCTGGTCGGCGTGTCCGGTCAGCGCCTTCCACACCTCGCCCGCGCCGACCGCGGCGGTGCCCTGCGTGATGTCGACCATCGCCAGCGCGGCGACCACGAGCACCAGCGCGCCGGCCGCGGCGGCCGCCCCCGCGCCGGACCTGGCCGAGGCCGTACGGGCGGGGGCGGGCGCGGTCGTCTCGGTGACGGCCATGGCGCTACTTCGTCAGGGCGTCGACGAGGCCGTCGATGTACGCCTCCATCGACCCGGGTCCGCCGAACATCCAGACGCCGTCGGGCAGCCGGTGCACATGGCCCGCCTTCACGAACGCCAGCGACTTCCAGACCGCGTTCTTGCCGAGGTTGGCGGTGAACGGGTCGCCGTCGCTGCTGTTCTGGATGTAGGCGAACGACACGTCGCCGAGGCCGGTGAGCCCTTCGACGTCGGTGGTGGCCAGGCCGTAGCTCTTGTCGCCCTTGACCGTCCAGGCGTTCTTCAGGCCGAGTTGCTCGTTGACGGCGCCGATCAGGGAGCCGCTGGTATAGGCGCGCACCGAGACCTGGTTGGACACGACGTAGCTGTCGGCGAAGGCGATCTTCTTCCCGGCCAGGCCCGCGTCCTGGAGCTTCTTGCGGCCCGTGGCGAGCTTGTCCTGGAAGGCGGCCTTCACGGCCGTCGCCTTCGTGGTGGTGCCGGTGGCGCGGGCGATGAGGTCGAGGTCGTCGGTCATCGTACCGATCTGGTCGGCGGCGTCGGCGGGCTTCACCACCAGGACGGTGGCGACCTTGCGCAACTGCTTCAGCACCGAAGGCGAGAGGTCGGTGGTCGCCACCACGAGGTCGGGGGTGAGGGCCGCGATCGCGTCGGTGCTCGGCTCGCCGCGGGTGCCGATGTCCTTGGGCGAGCCGGTCAGCGGGGCGGCCTTGTCCCAGTCCGTGTAGCCCTTGACGTCCGCGACGCCGACCGGGGCGACGCCGAGCGCGACGAGGTCCTCGACGACGTCCCACTCGGTACCGACGACGCGGGTGGCGGGGTGGTCGAGGTGCACCGTCGCGCCGGACGCGTCGGTGAGCGTGACCGGGCCGGCCGGCGTCGCCGAGCCGCCGCCGGACGCGGCGGAGGGGGAACCGGCGGAGTCCGAGGAGCCGGTGGAGTGCTCGGTGGTGCCGCAGCCGGCCAGGACGAGCACCGAGGCGAGGGTCGCGGAGAGGGCCGCGACGGCGGGGAGACGTCTCATGAGGGGGTGTGGTGCCTTTCGCTTCGTGCGTGGTGGCGGCCGACCGCGCGGGTGCGCAGCCGACCGGTCGCGGGGTCGGTGTCCACGTTGATCCGGATGCCGTAGACCTCGGTGAGGCGCTCGGGCGTCAGCACCTCGTCGGGGGTGCCGTCGGCGACGATCCGTCCGTCGTGGAGCAGGGCGATCCGGTCGGCGACGGCCGCCGCCTGGTCGAGGTCGTGCAGGACCACGCCGACGGCGATGCCGTGGTCGTCGGCGAGGTCGCGGATCAGGTCGAGGAGTTCGACCTGGTAGCGCAGGTCGAGGTAGGTCGTCGGCTCGTCGAGCAGGAGCACGCCGGTCTCCTGGGCGAGGCAGCCGGCGAGCCACACCCGCTGGAGCTGCCCCCCGGAGAGGTGGTCCACGCCGCGGCCGGCCAGGCTCTCCAGGCCGGTCAGCGCGAGGGCCCGGTCCACCGCCGCGGTGCCGCCGGGGTCCGGCCGGCCCCAGCGGCCCCGGTACGGGTAGCGGCCGAACTCGACCACGTCCCGCACCGTGAGCCCGCTCGGCGTCGGCCGGCCCTGCGTCAACAGGGCGATACGGCGGGCGAACTCGCGCGCGGAGAGCACCCTGCCGTCCAGGGCCGCCTCGGTGCCGCCGTCGAGCGTGAGCGTTCCGGTGCGCGGGTCCTGGAGGCGGGCGAGCGTACGCAGCAGCGTCGACTTCCCGCTGCCGTTCGGCCCGACGAGCGCGGCGACCTCGGCGGGCCGCAGCGTGATCGCGACGCCGTGGACGACGTCGGTGCCGTCGTACGCCACGGTCACGTCCGCGGCCGACAGCTCATGACCACGGCGCGGCGGCGCCGACTTCTCGGAACGTTCCCCAACTCTCACGCGAGTTAGGATAGCCTTACTTTACTTCGCCCATGGTCAGGGGGTCCCCGGCGGGGATCAGGGGGTGCGCGGCGGGAAGCGGACGGCCTCGAACGCGGCGACCCCGGCCGGGGCGACCTCGAACGCGGCAGCCTCGAACACGGGGGCCGCGCAGGGGGGATCACCGGGCCGGGCAGGTGGGATCATCACGGCATGACCCGTACCGACATGCCACCCGCCTTCGACGAGCGCACGATGCTGACGACGTTCCTCGACTACGCGCGCGCCACGGCGGTCGCCAAGTGCGCGGGGGCGTCGGCACAGGACGCCGCGAAGGCTCCGCTGCCGGGGTCGCCGTTGATGACGCTGGGCGGGCTGCTCAGCCATCTGCGGTGGGTGGAGTACTGGTGGGTGCAGGTGATGTTCCTCGGGGAGGAGGACACCGAGGGCCCCTGGACCGACGAGGACCCGGACCGGGAGATGCGGATCGGCGCGCGCACCCCGCTCCCGGAACTGATCAGCGCATACGAGGAACAGAGCGCGCGCTACCGCGAGTTGGTCGCCGCCACCGACCTCGCGACGACCGCGAAGCGCCCGACGCGGGACGGAACGTACGTCACCCTCGGGTGGGTGCTGATGCACCTCATCGAGGAGACCTCACGGCACAACGGCCACATCGACGTCCTGCGCGAACTGGCCGACGGCACCACCGGCGACTGAGCGTACGGCGCGCCCCTCGGCCGCGATGGGACGGCGAGTCACGCCGCGAGCCGGACAGCGATCAGACCGCGATCAGACCGCGGGGTACGTCTCCCGCAGGAACCCGGTCACCAGCTCCGTGACCTCCTCGGGCCGCTCCAGGCCGGGGAAGTGCCCGGCCCAGGGCAGTTCGACATGACGAACGTCGGCGCCAGTGAGCAGTTTCGGCAGCCGGGCCCCGATCTCCCGGAAGTCGGTCACGTCCTGCCCGCCCGACACCGCGAGGCACGGCGCGCCGACCGCCGACAGATCGACCGCCACCTCCCTGCGCCCGGCCCCCTCGGGCGCGGCCAACTGCACGTCGAACGCGCGTTGTTGCATCGTCCGCACCGCGGCCCGGGCCTCCTCGCCGGCGTCTGGCCCCAGCCAGGTCTCCACGTTCAGCTCCACGGCCGCCGCGATCTCGCCCGCTTCCAGCAGCGCGTCCTCCCGCTCGCCGATCGCGCGCAGTTCGGCGCTGGGTTCGTGCCCCGGCTGCCCCGGGCACAGCAGCGCCAGCGCGGCCACCCGCTCCGGGCGGCGCGCGGCGATCTCCAGCGACACGTGTCCTCCGTACGACGACCCGACCAGCGCGGCCCGCCCGATGCCGAGGACGTCCATCAACTCCACCACGTCCTCGGCGTCGTTGTGCCGCTCCCCCGGCAGCGGCGACTCGCCGAACCCGCGGAAGTCGCAGGCCACCACGCGGTATCCGGCGGCCACCAGCGCGGGCACCTGCCGTTCCCACATCCGCCGGTCACACACCCCGGAGTGCAGCAGCACCACCGCGGGCCCGTCCCCCGTCACACCATGCGCAAGCGTCATGCGCCCGACCCTAGGTCCCGCGTGCTGGCAGCGCCTCCCGATTTCGCCACTGGTGGAAGTACGCGGAACTCGTTGCCGTCGGGGTCGGCCAGGGTGACGCCGACGGTGCCGGTCCCGGGGGTGTCGAGACGGGTCGCGCCCAGCGAGAGCAGGCGTTCGACCTCGGCGTGGAGGTCGCCGTCGGCGGGCGGCGCGAGGTCGAAGCGCACCCGGTCCCGGCCGGACCTCGGCATCAGCGGCGGGCCGCCCCAGGTGAACTTCGAGCCGCCGTGCGGCGACTGGATCGCGGTCTCCTCGTCCTGGTCCCAGACCAGGGGCCAGCCCAGGGCCTTGCTCCAGAAGTAGCCGACCGCCTGGGTGCCGTCGCCGGCCAGTGCCCCGATGAAGCCGCAGCCGGCGAGGAAGTTGTTGCCCGCCTCGATGACGCAGAACTCGTTGCCCTCCGGGTCGGCCAGCACCACATGGCCCTCTTCGGGGAGTTGGCCGACGTCGGTGTGCCGTGCGCCCAACTCCAGTGCCCTGGCCACCGTTTGCCGCTGGTCCTCCGGGGAGGTGCTGGTCAGGTCGAAGTGCGCCCGGTTCTGGCTGGTCTTCGGCTGGTCGGTGGGGAGGAAGCGGATACGGAAGCCGGTGTCGTCGGCGGGCGGCAGCACGATGCCGCCGCCGTCAGGGTCGTCCGCGGACTCCCGGCCCAGGAAGGCGGACCAGAAGCGGGCGAGGCGCGGCGGCGAGGTCGCGTCGATGCAGAGGGCGAAGAGCGAGGACGTCATGGTGCTGGGCTTCTCCGGTTCCGGTGGCCGACCGGCCACGGCCGGCGGGGCGCGGTGTCCGCCCCTCCCGCCGCAGCCTAGGAGCGGTCCGGCCCGGCCGCATCCGAGTTACCCGGGGGGCGCCCGCCCCCGGAGTCCCCCGGCCGTCCGCCGTCCCGGACCGCACCAGCCACCACCCGGTGAGTACGGCCCCGCCCAGCGTCACCGCGCCGGCCACCACGAACGCCTCGTCGAGCCCGGCCTCCAGCAACGACGCCCCACCGGACTGCTCGACCCGATCCTGCGCCACGCCGCAGAGTGAGCCCGCCGCACGACGAAAGCGCCGCAGCGTGAACGCGCCGCAGGGTGAAGCCCCGCACGGTGAACGCGCCGACCCGGGGCCCTCGGTCAGCGGCAGAGGGTCAGGTCGACCTTCTCGCCGCCATGGAGGACCGTCGGGCTGAGCGGCGAGACCGCGATGACCGCGCCCGGCTTGCACGCGGGAACCGCCCGGTAGGTGACCTTGCCGACCGTGAGGTCGCCTTGCGCCAGCGCCTCCTTGGCCATGTCCAGGTTCATGCCCCCCAGGTCGAACGGCTTGACGTACGGCACCGTGGTGTCGTTGCCCTTGACCGCCGTCGGGGTCCGGGTCGGGGTGCCGTGGGCGGCGGCGGAGTGCGTGGCGTGCGAACCGGTGCCGACGGTGGCCAGGGCGGTGCCGCCGCCGACCACGATGAGGGCCGCGGAGGCGGCGGCGATGAAGCCGGCCCGCTTGCGGCGCACACGGCTCCTGATGCCGGTGGCGTCGAAGTGGGGCGCGGGGGAGGTGCGGGAGAAGTCGTTCAAGGCGGTCACCAGTTCCTGTTCGAAGGGGTCGACGTGGGTGTCACCGTCAGGGCCGCCTGAGGACGGCGATGCGTAGCCGGTCATCGGATGGGCTTTCCTTCCCGGGACCGCGGTGACGGAGGTTCGGCGAGCGCGGGCATCTGGGCCCGGAGCTTCTCCAGGCCGCGGGTGAGCTGGGACCGTACGGCGCTCGGCGAGATCCGCAGGTCCTCGGCGATCTCGGCGTCCGAGAGGTCGTGGAAGTAGCGCAGCACCACGACGGTGCGCATGCCGATCGGCAGACGTTGCAAGGCGCGGACCAGCTGGTCCCGGCTGTCGACGCGCCCGTACTCGTCCCCCGGGGCGGCCCGGTCGTCACCCGCGTCCTGCTGGGGTACGACCCGGCGGAAGCGCCGCCAGCGGTCGTTGGCCAGATTGACCATGATGCGCCGCACGTAGGCGTCCGGTACGTCCTTGGCGGCGATGGTGCGCCAGCGGCGGCAGGCGCGCTCCAGGGTCTCCTGGACCAGGTCCTCGGCCGCCTCCCGGCTTCCGGTCAGGACCAGGGCGCCGCGGAACAACACCGCCGAGCGGGCGGCGACGTAGGAGTGGAAATCCTCCTCCGGGTCCATGCCGGACGACGCCGCGGACGCCGGATCGGATCGGCCGCGCCGACCGAGCCGACGTGTGCGCACCGCCTCGGAAAGCGGCGCGTTCCATTTGGCTGCCAGAGCCACACCGTCCCTCCCTTCCTGTCCCCCCATTGACGGCGGGGCGTCCCCGGCTGCTGCACCGCTTCGTTGAGACCTGCGTCACAAGGGGTGCGGCTGGGGGGCCGGTTGGGGGGTGCGGGCGGCAGCGCGGGCAAGGGCGGGCGCCGAACGCCGCCCGCACCGGAGGTCCGGCGGGCGGCGCCGGGTGGTGCGGGCGGCGGGTGGAGCAGGTCCGGCGGGCCGAGCGGGTGGAGCAGGTGGAACGGGTGGCTTGGGCTACATCGGGGTCGGCTTGAGCAGGGCGAACGGAGCACCCTGGGGGTCGGTGACGACCGACATCCGGCCCGCCACCATGTCGAACGGCGGGGCGAGAACGGTCCCGCCACGCTTGACCAGCGCGTCCACCGTGGAGTCGGTGTCGTCCACCGCGAAGTAGGCCAGCCAGTGCCCGGGCGTGCCGGGCGGGTCGTTGTCGAGCAGCGACGCACCGCCGACGGTACGGTCGCCGACCCGCAGCTCCCAGTAGTCGTCGGCGCCGTCCATCGGCTTGATCTCGATGCCGAAGACCTCGCCGTAGAACGCGGTGGCGGCGAGCACGTCGGGGGTGTGCAACTCGTTCCAGAGCAGCGCGCCGGCCTCGTTGACGATCCGGGCGCCGAAGAACTCGCCGGGCTGCCAGACGCCGAACACCACGCCCTGCGGGTCGGCGGCGATCAGCATCCTGCCGAGCGAGCCCACGTCCATCACCGGGGCGATCAGGGTGCCGCCCGCGCCGACGATCGCGTCCTGGGTGGCCTGGGCATCGGTGGTGGCGAGGTAGCTGGTCCACACGGTCGGCGGAACGGCCGTGCCCTCGGCCGCCATCGCCTTGCCGATGCCGGCGACCGCCTTGCCGTTCAACTCGCAGACCGTGTACCCGCCGAACTCGTCCGAGCCGACCTCGCCCTGCCAGCCGAGCAGGTCGCGGTAGAAGTCCAGCGCGGCCTGCTGGTCCTTCGCCATCAGATCGACCCAGCACGGGGTGCCGGTCTTGTACGGAGTGGTCACTTCGGGCATTTTCGCCCCTTCTGGTGGGATTCCGGAACGACCAGACTCGCCTCACGGACCCCGCTCCACGGCTCGACACGCGGTCGCGCCCGCCGGATGCCCGGAATGCCGGAGCACCGGCCGGAGGCCGGCCGCGCCCCGGGTCCGGGCGCCGGTTCCCGGGTACCGTCGTGAGGACCTACGGCGTACGGCAGTTGGGCGAGGGGGTCGTGGTGACGGGTGTGGAGATCGCGGTCGGGTACCTGTTCGCGTGGCTGGTCCGCAAGGCCGGACGGGTGGGCAGGCGCGCGGACGCCGAGGTCGACCGGGGCCTGGACGCTGGCATGGACCGGCTGCACGAACTGGTCAGCGCCCGGCTCGGCGCCGATCCGGCGTTGGAGCGGGCCCGGCAGGAGGCCGAGGCCGGCCGGCCCGAGCCGAGCGAGCGCACCCGTCGCCGGCTGACCGACGCGCTCGACGACGCGGCCGAGCACGACGAGGACTTCGCGCGCGCCCTGGCCCGCGCGGTCGAGGAACTACGGGCGGCCGGCCCGATCGACACCGCGACCCGCACTGGTACGGCGAGCGCGAGCGACGGCGGCCACGCGAACACGGGCGTGCGCCGCCCGGGCGGCGCGGCGGGCGGGGGCGGTACGAGCAGCGGTACGGGCAGCGGTACGGCGACCGCGCGGGACACCGGGAACGCCACGGCGGACGGGCCGGGCAGCGAGGCGAACTCGGGCATCGACTACCGCTGAGCCGTGCCTGGTGCTGCCGGCGGTCCCGGTGCGTGACTCCGTCCGGGACGCCGAGCGGCGGTCAGTGACCGCTGGAGTGGATCTCCTGGACCTTGCGGACGGCGTGGTGGACGAGGGCGATCCGCCGTGACGCGCTGGGGCGGTGTGCCAGGGGAGCCCGCCCCCGGCGGGTCCGCGCGTTTCTGACGTAGGTTCTCCCCATGACGAACCTCCAGCTCACCGATGGCCGGACACTGGAATACCTGGTGGCCGGTCCCGCGGACGGCACGCCCCTGGTTCTGCACAACGGCACGCCGTCCGCGGCGGTGCTCTTCGAGCCGATGGTCGCGACCGCTGCGCGGCATGGCCTGCGGGTCGTGGTCCACAGCCGGCCCGGATACGCCGGTTCGTCGCCGCAGCCCGGCCGTACGGTCGCCGCGGTGGCCGTCGACGTCGCCGCCATCCTGGACGAGCTGGGCGCCGACCGGTTCCTGACCGTCGGCTGGTCCGGCGGCGGCCCGCACGCTCTGGCCTGCGCGGCGCTGCTGCCCGGCCGGTGCCTCGCCGCCGCCACCGTGGCCGGTGTCGCCCCGCACGGCGTCGAGGGCCTCGACTGGCTGGGCGGCATGGGCGCGGAGAACATCGAGGAGTTCGGGGCGGCCGTGGCCGGATCGGGGCCGCTGACCGCCTTTCTGAGCGCTCAGGTCCCATGCCTGGCCGAGGTGCAAGCCGGCCAGATCGCGGCCGCGTTGGGCGATCTGGTGTCCGACGTGGACCGCAGGGCGCTCACCGACGAGTTCGCCGATTACACGGCGGCGACGTTCCGGGCGGCCGTGTCCAGCGGCATCGCCGGCTGGCGCGACGACGACCTGGCCTTCGTCGGCGACTGGGGCTTCGATCTCGGCGCCGTCAAGACTCCGGTTTCGGTCTGGCAAGGCGCCGAGGACCGGATGGTGCCTTACGCCCACGGCCGCTGGCTGGCGAGCCGGTTGACCGGTGCCACCGTCCACCTCGAGCCGACCGAGGGTCACCTTTCGCTGATGCTCAACGCGTTCGACGACATCGTGACCGAGCTGACCGGGCACCTGGCCTGACGCGTTCCCGGTGCCGGCGTGCGGGGTCGCGTCAGCCACCGGGCTGGGTCCGGGACCGGCGCAGGACCGCCGCCGGGTCGGCGGCCAGGTCGGCGGCCGGCACGCCGGATCTGGGCGGGCGGATCGCCGGTCACCCTCAATCCGTCGATCTTGCGCTGGTGGATCGGGAACGAACGCGGCGACGCCGGCGACCCGTAGCGGTGCCGAAATCGTCGAGGGCCACCCGGTCACCCGGTGCAAGGCCCGGCGTCCCGTACGGTGCCCGGCGCGCGAGCGGCACGGGGCGGCGCGGACCGTTCAGTGGACCGAATCCCGTATCAAGGGGCGCCCGGGCGGCGGCGCCCCGTCACCGGAATCAGCGCGGCCCCTTCCGCTCCTCCAGAGCGCCGGCCACCTCGACCGTGTCGGGGTGCTCCGCGCCGAACAGCCGCTCCCGGTCCGCCACGACCTGCTCCTCGATGCTGGTGGCCTCGCCGATCCACTGCCGTGGACCTCGACCTCAGCGGAACCCGCAACGGCGCCCGCGGCAGCGGCTGTTGGCGGAGGGCCGCGGCAACCCGTCACCGCGCGGACGCCGTCCACGGCGCTCGCGTCACCGCTCCCCGCGACCGTCACCGCGTCGCGCGGCGCACCCGTATCCGTATCCGTATTGGCGTCCGCGCCTGCACCCGCGCCCGACGCCCTCCGGCCGACCCTCGCCCTTCCCGCCCCTCCGGCCCGCCCGGGCCCGCTCGCCGTATCACCGGACGGCTCCGGGGCTCACCCGGCTGACGCGGCCGACGCGTCGGGCGTACGGACGTGCTGGGTGAGGAACAGGGCCGCGCGGTCCAGCGCCAGGTCGGCGTCGTCGAGAACGCCGGCGAACGCCTGGAACACGTGCGGCACGTCGGCGGTGACATCCAGGATGACGTCCACGCCGGCCGCCCTCGCACGCGCGGCCAGTCGCGTGGAGTCGTCCAGCAGGATCTCGTTGGTGCCGACCTGGATGAGCATCGGGGGGAAGCCGGTCAGGTCGGCGAGGACGGCCGGGCTGAGCAGGGGCTGGCGCGGGTCCTGCCCGGCGAGGTACATGGCCGCGGTGTGTTCCACGGACGCGCGGGTGAAGATCGGGTCGATGCCTTCCTTGGTGTCCATGCTCTCGCCCGTGCGGGTCGCGTCGACGCCCGGGGAGAACATCACGAGGGCGGCGGGCAGCGGCAGGCCCGCGTCGCGGGCGGCCAGGCAGGTCGTGACGCTGAGGCCGCCGCCGGCCGAGTCCCCGGCGAACGCGATGCCCGAAGGGTCCCGACCGCTGTCGAGGAGGGCGCGGTAGGCGCTCAGCGCGTCCTCGATCGCGGCCGGGAACGGGTGCTCGGGGGCGAGGCGGTAGTCCACCGAGTACGCCCCGAAGCCGGTCCTGTCCACGAGGTGCCCCGTCAGCGACAGCGCGGTTTCGGGGGAGCCGAACACCCAACTGCCGCCGTGGAAGTACAGGATCGTCCCGGCCCGCGCCCCGCTGTCCGGCTCGACATGGAGTGCGGGCCGGTCGCCGAGCGCCGTCCGCACGCTGCGGATGCCGTCCGGCACCACCATCTGGGCCATCAGCTCCTCGAAACCGGCTCGGATCGCCTCGACCGACCGCGGGCCCTCGGGCTGCGGCTGCCGCAGCATCGCGTCGACCCGCGCACGCTGTTCCTTGCTCATCGTCTTCTCCTGTCGCGGATAGCTTCCACAGAACTATATGCCGTGGAATCTAACGTAGACTACATGCCGTGACATCCAAAGCGAGCGGCGAGACGGTCGACCTCCCGGGTTTCTTCTCCGACCTGGTCCGATGCGAGACGCGTCTGTACAACGCCCTCAACGACCGCCTCCGCGAGCGGCACGAGATCGTCACCTCGCAGTTCGAGGCCCTGCGCTACCTGCGCGACCACCCCGGGGCCCGAGTGGCGGACCTGGCCGCCGAATTCGCCATCGGCATCGGCGCGACCAGCAAGACCGTCGACCGGCTGGAGAAGCAGGGTTGGGCCGTTCGGCGACCGAATCCGTCCGATCGCCGGTCCTCGCTGCTGGCCCTGACGGACGACGGCCGGCAACTGGTCGACGCGGCGGAAGAGACCTTCACCGAGCGGCTGGCCGAACTGACCGCGGACGCGTGCAAGGCGTCCGCCATGACGGCTGCCGCGCAGGCCCTGTCGGTACTGCGTTCCGGCCTGGAGCGCGAGCAGATCGGCACACCCACGGGCTGACGCGCCTCCCGCGGGTCACTCCGCCCGCCGGTCGGGCGCGAGGCGGACGCGCACCGGGCGCCGGGCGCCGGGCGCCGGGCACACCCGAGTCCGCCCGGCGGGCGCGGTCAGCGGGCGCGGTCGGCCGGGCGCCCGAAAACCACTGGAGCCGCACATCCGCGTGCCGTTACGGTGCTTCCGCCCGCAGCCATCGCAGTCTCCCGGTCGAGGACGAGCCGTTGTACACCAAGTGAGCACCCCGAGCGCTGATCCGTCGCGCGTCGCCGCTGTGCGCCGCGCTCCTTTCCGCTGCGGTCCTCTCACTGGAACCGGTGTCTCTCCATGTCCAAGTACCTTGTGGTCCTCCCCACTTGCCCGCCGACCTTCGTCTGCCCGCCACCCCTCCCCCTCCGCTGCCGCAGGTGTTCGTCCGAGTACTCCCGGCTGAACGGCGCGTTCCGCGTACGGGGCGGCCCGGACCGCACCGACCGGCCGGCCTGGCAGTCGCCGTACGGCCCGCCGCAGCACCGCGCGCACCGCGGCCGTTGGGCGCCCGTGCCGGGGGTGTCCGCGACGTCCCGTTCCGCGGTGCGGCGCGAGCAGTTGTGCGGGCGGTGCGGGTGACCGCCGACCGGCCGCCGGTGTAGGCCCGGCCGACCGCCCGCTCCCCCGAGGCCACGTCAACTCCGCTCCGATCCAGTCGACTTCAGCTCGACGGGATCGGGGCGCGCTCGAACGCGTCGGCGTGGTCGGCGACCCACTCGGCGAACGACCTCGGCGGCGCTCCGAGGATGTCGGCGACCGCCGAGGTGACGTACGCGGGCCTTCCGATCGTCGCGCCCCATGCGGCGAGCAGCATGTCGACGACCGCGCGCGGCGCCTTCCCCTCCGTCTCACCGCGGAACTCGTCCGGCGACAGCTCCTCGAACCTGATCGGGCGCCCCAGGACGTCTCCGATGATGCGCACCTGCGCCGCCTGGCTCAGCGACTCGGGGCCCGTGAGGACGTAGTCGCCTCCGGCATGGCCGTCCTCGTACAGCACCCGCGCCGCGACGGCCGCGATGTCGCGGTCGTCGACGGGCGCGGTCTCGGCGGCGCCGTAAGGCCACCGGACGACGTCGCCGGCGCGGAGGGCGGGCGCCCACCAGGCCGTCGCGTTGGAGGCGAACATCCCCGGGCGGATGATCGTCGACTCGATGCCGGCCGCCGCGAGGAGTCGCTCGATCTCGGCGTGCAGCACCGCCATGGGGTTCGGCTGACGGAAGAAGGGGTGCGGCGTCCGGTGCGGCGAGGAGAGGAGGACCACGCGCCGCGCGTGGGTCGCCAGGCGCTCGACGACCGCCGCGGCGGTCGTCGGCGGCGCGGTCCACAGCAGGAAGACGGCGCCGGTGCCGCGCAGCGCCCCGTCGAGGGACGCGGGCACGGTGAGGTCACCGGTGACGACGTCGACGCCGGCGGGCAGCTTCGCCGCCGCTTCGGTCCGGCGCGTGAGGGCGCGGACCGGTATGCCCGCGGCCACGAGCCGGTCGATGACGCCGCGCCCGATCCGGCCGGTGGCGCCGGTGACGAGCACCGGTGGCATGGGGTTTCGGGGTGGGTTTCGGGTCGGGTTTCGGGTCGTGAGTGCCTCGCCGCGGTCCTTGGGCAGGCGCGCGGAGCCGCGGGAACCGTCCCGGCCCGCGTCGGAGATGTCTGAAGGAGTCACGTCCCGCATCAAACCGTTACTCGGTTAAAAACACAACCCGGTTACACGTTGATACACTGCTCCCATGACCGAGCCGACAGGGCTGCGCGAACGCAAGAAGGCGCGGACCCGTGATGCCATCGCCGACGCGGCGATCACCCTGTTCCTGGCGCACGGATTCGACCAGGTCTCGGTCAGCGACATCGCCGCGGTGGCCGAGGTCTCCAAGCCCACCCTCTTCCGGTACTTCCCCAGCAAGGAGGACCTGGTACTGCACCGGTTCGCCGACCACAACGGCGAGGCCGCGCGCGTCGTACGCGCCCGCGGGCCCGGTGTCTCCCCCGTGACGGCGCTGCACCGGCACTTCCGGGCCGGCCTCGACCACCACGAACCCGTCACCGGCCTCAGCGACCATCCCGCGGTGGTGGAGTTCCACCGCCTGGTGTTCACCACCCCGAGCCTGGCGGGACGGCTCACCCAGTACCTGCTCGACGACGAGCATGCCCTCGCGTCGGCCCTCGATCCCGGCCCCGACATCCGCGCACGGCTGCAAGCGGCCCAGGTCCTCGCCGTCCAACGCGTCCTCGCCCGCGCCAACTGGCAGAAGATCGCCGACGGCCGCGCCGCCGACGACGTCCACCCCGAGGCCGTCGCCGACGCCGACCACGCCTTCGCCCGACTCCGATAGCGGGCTGTCGCCCTACGCGACAGCTGCGGGCTGTCGGTCGAACCGGAGCCGGCCTCGGGCGACCGCGGCAACGGCTGTTCACAGAGGGGTCAGTTGGGCCGTCGCCATGGTCGCAGCGCGACAGCAGCGGCCAGCAGCAGTACGGCGGCACCCCAGATCGGTGCGCGCAGACCCGCTTCGCGGGCGACGAGGCCCCCGGTCAGTGCGCCCAACCCCGCGGCTCCGACGCCGAAGAGGCGGAACGCGGAAACCACTCGCCCGAGGAGGTCATCGGGGGTGAGCGCCTGCCGTGCAGAGCCCGCAGCGACGCTGGTGAGGGTGGAAGCGGCTCCCAGCAGCGCCAGGAAGGCTCCCGCGGCGAAGGCGTTGGGAACGGCGGCGATGCCGCTCCAGGCGACGGCTTGCAACACGCTGGCGATGGCCATCATTTGCCGGTAGCTGAGCGGGCGGGTCAGCGGGGCGGCCCGCCAGCCCGCGGCGACTCCGCCGAGCGCGGCGACCGCGAGCAGGACGCCGTAACCGGCCGTCGCGACATGCAGGCTGCTGGTCGCGTACAGCACGAAGGTCGCCATGGAGAGGTTGTAGGCGAAGTTGTACGCGGCCATGCTCGCCGCGAGCATGCGCAGGTCAGGGGTCGTAAGAAGGTGTCGGAGCCCGGCCCGGATCGCCGTGATGAGCGAAGCGGTGTGCTGCGCGCCGGGGGCCATCTTCGGCAGACGGCTGATGCAGGCGGCGGAACATACGAAGGAGGCCGCGTCGGCGGCGAAGGGCACGGTGGCGCTGAGCGCGAAGGCGCCGGAGCCGAGTGGCGGCCCGGCCAGCGAACGCCCGATGGTGTCGATGGCCCAGTAGCGCCCGTTCACTTGGGTGAGTGCTTCCTTGCTGCGGCCGACCAGCAGGGGGATGACGGCTTGTGAGGAGGCGTCGAAGAAGCACTGGGCGACACCGACGATCAGGATCGCCGCGGCGAGCAGTGGCAGCGTGGCGTGGCCGCTCACCACGACCACGGCGAGGGCACCCAGGACCACGGCGCGCAGGAGGTCGGCCGTGACCATGACGGTCCGGCGCGGCCAGCGGTCGGCGAGTGCCCCGGCGGGCAGGCCGACGAGCAGCCAGGGGACGTAGAAGGCCGCGGTGACCGTGGAGATCGCCAGCGGGTTGCGGGTGAGGGAAGCGGCCAGCAGCGGGGCCGCGGCCATGAAAGCGCCGTCACCGGTGACGGAGATCCCGGTGGAGGCAAGCAGCGGACCGACCCGGCCGATGGTGGTCACGGGTGGGTCCGCCGGCTTGGTCGTACGGTTCTGCGGGCTGGCGCTCAGGTCGTGCTCTCCTCGGCCTCGAAATCCCCCTCGCGCAGGCCCTCCACGAAGGAGGTCCATGCCGAGCGGCTGAAGGAGAGTATGGGTCCGGTGCCCTGTTGTTTGGTGTCGCGGACGCCGATCGAAGGGGTGTTCAGCGCGACCTCGACGCATCCTGTGTCGCCGCTGTTGTTGCTCTTGCGCCAGAGCGCGGTCTCGAAGTTCACGTCAGCCACAAGTACCTCCGCCTTGGGATGATGGCGAGCGTTGCCACACAACCCGACCCGGGGGTCCTGCACAAGCTGATCCGTGGGGCGATTGTGAGCCAAAATCACCGGGCGCCCAGCCCCCGGCACCGCGAACTGATGGACTGGGTACGGCGGAGTCAGGCTGCGGTGGAGGGTTGGATGGATTCGGAGATCACTGCGCTGGCGGCCACCGCGGGAAGCACGGTGGTCACGCTGATGGCGACCGAAGGCTGGCAGCGCACCCGCGAGGGCCTTGTCGCCCTGTGGCAGCGGGTCCATCCCGATCGAGCGGATGCCGTCGACGCGGAACTGGAGGCCACGCGGGTGGATCTGCTCGCGGCCCGCGCCGCCCATGACGACCGGTCCGAGGACGAGTTGCGCGCTGAATGGCAGGGCAGGCTCCGCAGGCTGCTGGCCGCCGATCCCGGTGTGGCCGATCAACTGCGGCTTCTGCTGGAGGAAGTCAGCCCCCAGGCTCCGACCGCTGCCGAGGGAGTGCGGATGCGGGCGACCGCGACCGGACACGGCCGGGTGTACCAGGCGGGCCGCGACCAGCACATCACCGAGGCGTGAACCCGGCCGGCCCGGACGACGTCCCGGCGTCCCGCACCTCCGTCGAAGGCCACGCGTCCGAACAGGGGCGTGTCTATCAGGCCGCCCGCGATCAGCTGATCACCGAGCACCATCACCACTACCCACAACCCACCACCGGCGGCCATTGGCCCGGGCCGGACTCCGTACGTGTCGCCCTGGCCGAACGGGTCCCGAAGATCCTCCGCAATCGATCACACCTGCGAGCCGCGCTCACGACGGCCATCCGCGAGGGCCGAGGCATCCACGTCGTCCACGGCATGGGCGGCTGCGGAAAGACCTCGCTTGCACACTGGGCCTTTCAGGAGGCCCTCAACCAGGACCGAGTGGCGCTGTGGGTGAGTGCCTCGGATCGTACGACGCTCCGCGCGGCGATGCTCGCGGTTGCCGCCGACCGCGGCGCCGCTCCGGGGGAGGTGGCCGCGGCCCAGCTCGGCCAGCGCGCCGCCGCCGACCTGGTGTGGCACTACCTGGAACGCTCCCCCCAGCCCTGGCTGCTGGTCATCGACAACGCCGACGAGCCCAGTCTCCTGGAGGAGGGCGGCTGGCTGCGCGCGAGCGCTGCCGGAACGGTCCTGGTGACCTCTCGCCGCTCCACGGCCGCGCTGTGGCACGGTGCCAGCCTGCACCGGCTCGACGTTCTGCCGTTGGACGACGCCGCGCAGGTGTTGTGTGATCTCGCCCCGGATGCGGGAAGCATCCAGGATGCGAAGTCCGTGGCCCAGCGGCTGGGTTGCCTTCCGCTGGCATTGAACCTCGCCGGTTCCTATCTGGCCCACCAACTCCTGGAGTCGTGGACGATGAGCGACTACCACGATCGCCTGCAAGACGACGCCACCGGGCTGATCGACCAAGGCGCGCACGCACAGGACGGGCGGCACCTGGTGTCCCGAACCTGGCAGCTCACCCTGGACGGCCTCACCGCCCAAGGTCTGCCCGAGGCCACCACACTGCTGAGACTCCTGTCCTGTTTCGCCGCGGACCCCCTTCCCCTGACGGTCCTCGGCCGCGGCGCCGTCGCCGCGGCCGACCTGGAATCGCTCGAACCTCCGCTCCCAGTGGACCAGTTGGAGTCAGCACTGCGGGGGTTGCTGGATCACTCGCTGGCCACCCAGTGCGCGGGCCCCGGTGCGGTCCGCTGCATCCAACTGCACGGCCTCCTGCTGGAGAGCGTGCACGGCGGTATCCCCGCGCCGCAGCGCGCCGGTTACGTCCGCGTCGCCACCGACCTCCTGCGAGCGGTCCTCCCGGCCCAGGACCCGGTGCCCGTCGACACCGAGCAGCTCAGGCTCATCACCCCGCACATCACCGCGCTGCTGCGGCACGTCGACGAGGCCACTGTCTCCCCAGCCCTCGGGATCGCCCTACAGGTCGCCCAACGCGTCCATGAAACCGGCGACTACGCCGCCGCGATCGCCCTCACCACCCTCGCCGGTGACACCTCTCAGCGTCTCCAGGGGGCAACGCACCCCGACACCCTCGGCGCCCGTCACCAGCAGGGGGATGCGCTCCGCCGGCTGGGCAGACTCGCCGAAGCCGAGCGACTGCTGCGTCACGTCCATCACGAGCGCACCGCCGTCCTGGGTGCCGGACACCCCGACACTCTGCGCACCGCCGCGCTGCTGAGCCTGCCGCTCTACCTCCTCGGACGGCATGACGAGAGCCTGGCCTGGCTCGGCGGCGCCATCGAAGGCCAGCGCCGCGCCCTGGGCGAGGACCACGTCGACACCCTCAGGAGCCGGGCCCTGAACCTGGAGTTCCTCGCCGAGACCGGCCACACCGACGCCTTCGTACGCGAGGGGCCCGAGACGGTCGCCGGCTGCGAGCGCGCACTCGGCTCCGAACACCCCGTCACCGTCATCGCCTACAGCAACTACGCCCTCGGCCTGCTTCACACAGCCGCTCCCGAGGAGGCCGAGGCCGCGGCGCGGCGTGCCCTGGACGCCCGTATCCGCCTGCACGGCCCGGACCACCCGCTGGTGTACTCCGCCAAGTTGGTCCTCAGCTGGGCTCTGATGCTGGACGGGCGCCACCGCGAAGCAGTCCTCATGATGCGCGACGCCACCGCGGGCCGCGAACGCCTCCTGGGTCCCCAGCACCCCCTCACGACCAAAGCCCGCATCCTTCTCGCGGAACGCCTCGCCTCGGCCGGCGAACACGACGAGGCACAGCAGTTGCTCCGCGCCAACCTCACTGCCGCCGAGGGCATATACGGCGTGAACGACCCCGACGTGATCCGGGTCCGGGCGCTCTACTCCGACTGAGGAAGGCTCTCCCGCCACAGCCAGCGGAGGGCGTCGGGGAGGAGGACGCCCGCGTGGTTGGGGGTGTGGGGGCCGTCGCCGAGGACCAGGCGGAAGTCGTAGCCCGCTTCGGCCAGGGCGGCGGCGACGCGGAGGTTCTCGGCGAGCCAGTTCCGTTCGGGTGCGTTCCAGCGCAGGTCGCGGTGGCCGGCTTGGAGGAAGACGCGCAGCGGTTTGCGGGGGGTGTCGGGGAGGAGCCGGGGGTAGGGGTTGCCGTCCGGCATCTGCGCGAAGCTGGAGAGGCAGCCGATGACGCGGCGGAACCTGTCGGGCCTGAACCAGGCCGCGGTGAAGGCGCAGTTGCCGCCGCTGCTGCCCCCGCAGATGGCCCAGCGTTCCGGCTCCTCGGCGATGGCGTAGCGCGCGGTGACCTGGGGGATGATCTCGGTCAGCAGGAAGGTGGCGTAGCGGTCGTCGAAGGCGTCGTACTCGTGGTTGCGGTTCTTCGGGGCCTCGGCGTCCGGGAAGACGCCGGGGTCGACGAACACGCCGATGGTGGGCGGGATGTCGCCGCTGTGCACGAGGTTGTCCAGGACCGTCGCGCCGCGCACCTGCCCGTCCGGGTCCAGGTACCACCAGCCGTCCTGGAACACCATCAACGACGCCGGCGCCGAAGGGTCAGCTCGGGGGGACCCAGGAGAAGTCGTCCGCGGGGGTGCGGGCCGGGGAGAGCCAGCGCAGGTAGGGGTCGGCAAGGCCGAGGGAGCGGTCGTGGTCCGGGGCGGCTCCGCGCAGGCTCGCGCCGACCAGGTAGAGGGTGTTGCGGCGGGCGAGGGGGCCGCGCAGGGCGGGGATGTCGAGTCCGGTGGTGGCCAGCAGCCCTGGCGCCTCGGCGAACACCCAGGCCACCGGGCGCCGTTGGGCGGCCTGCCGGAGTTGGGCGACGAACGCGGTACGCGCCTGGGCGGTGAGATAGCTGAGCAGCGACGCGGTGAACACGACCACCGGCTCGCGGCCCGGCAGTTCGCCGAGGATACGGGCGGTGTCCGTGGTCGCGTCGCCCCGTACGACGCTCGCGGCCGCGGTGGCCGCCGTGGACGCCGTGGCCGCCGCGAGGGTGAAGGCGCCGCGCAGGGTGGCGAGTTCGGCGGTCTGCTCGGGCCAGACGAACGCCTCCAGCCAGGCCCGGGCGCCGGGGTCGGACAGGTCGATCGGGTGCTGGTCGATACCGAGCCGCCGTACGATCGGCGGCGCCGCCCGGAGGAAGCCCGCACCGGACGCGCCCCGCGCCTCGCCCTTCCCCTCGCCCCGCGCCTCGCTCCACTCCCCGCCCGGCACCCCGCCCAACTCCCCGCCCCGCGCTCCGCCCCTCACCTCGCACGACACCACGACCCGCGAACCGTCGCTGCCGGTCGCCGCTCCCCCGTCGAACCGGTAGTCGTAGCGGTCGAACAGCAGGTTCAACCCCGCACTCGCACCGACCTCGACGAGGTGCACCGGCCCCGGCCAATGGCGTTGGACGTGATCGACGCCGAGCCACAGCGCGACGCACCGCCGGATCTCGTTCGTCTGGGTGGACCGCTCCGACAGCAGCCGGGCCAGCTCGTCACGATGCCGGCGGCAGAACGCCGCGAACACCGGCACCAGTTGGCCGTCGACCGCCCGGCTCCCCCCGTGGATCGGGTAGTACGCGGCCAACTCCGCGCCCCGGCCGCCCGCCAGCAGCAGGTTCACCGCCGCGAACAGAAGGCTGGGCCGGCGCTGGTCCGCCGGCGCGTCGAGCAGCAGCGCGAGCAAGTCACCGTCACCCACGACGCCTTCACTGAGCGCCGCGTACACCGGGGAGCGCCCGGCGCCCTGGATCGCACCGAAGACCCCGAACAGCCGCCGCAGCCGCCCGACTTCGCCCTCGCGCCGAGGGTCACTCACGCCAACGCTCCCGCCCCGCACTCACTCCGACGCGGCCTCTTCCGCCTCCCCCTGGAACCCGGCCTTCTGGTCGAGCATAGGCGCAGCCGTTCCGCGGCCGATCTGGTGGTCTGAGCGCAGTTCGCGGAGCCTGCCGAGGATGTCCCGCATGTTCGCCATCGGAAGTGCCTGGACCAGGCCCGCCATGTCGCCGCCGCCGATGTACTCGGGGACCTGGAACTGGGCGAACTCCCGCACGATCCGGATGACCGCCGCGTTCTCGGGCCCGAGCGCGTCGATCTCGGCCTGCAACTCCGCCTCCAGTTGCATGGCGACACGCCTCCGGTCCTTCCGCGACTCGATCTCGTCGATCTCGTCCGCGGTGCCGGCGCCCTCCAACTTCGCCATCAGGAAACGGTTGTTCATCTCGGCGAGGAATTCCCGCTTCATCGCCTCGTTCATGCTGGCGTCCTCGGGCTGGAACTCGCCCAGCGTCGTGCCCTTGGCCTCGACACCCCACACCAGCAGGGCGTTGCGGACCTGGGCGGTGAGGTCGGTGCGCGTCTCGGCGTACCTGCTCAGGAACTCCTGGATGGTGGCGGCGGCGGCGATCTCGCTGAAGTAGGACTCCACGGTGGCGCCGAGGACCCGTTCGACGAACCGCTGGACCGGCGCCGGGTTGTGGGACAGCCCGCCGATTCCCGAGGTGGTGCCGCCGAACTGGCTGACCAGCACCGGCGCGGCCTTCTCCGGGATCTGGAGGCTCTGCTTCATCTCGACGTTGACCCGGTGGCCCTGGATGGTCACGGTGATCTGTTCGAGTTCGGCGTCGTAGTTGCGCTGCGCCTCCGCGCCGGTCTTCTTGGTCCACTCCAGGATCAGCAGCCGGGTCGGGATCAGCATGACCCTGACGAACCAGGGGTTGAGCGCGCAGACGGCGCCTTCGCCGAGCGTCTCCTGCTGCACACCGCGGCGGCCCCCGGCCGCCAGGAACACCCACGGCAGCCGGAAGCTGCCGTGCCCCTCCACCCGCGGCGCCACGGTCTCCGCCGCACCGTCCCGCGGGGGTTCGGCGCCGTCGAGGGTGACCACCACGCCGGTCGCACCGATCGGGATGGCGATCTCCTGGAGGCTCTCGACGGTGAGGCCGTCGCGGGACTCCCGCACGTTGGCGACGGTGGTCACCTTGAACAGGGCCGGGTTGATGTCGTAGTAGGCACCGCCGCCGAGGATCGCCAGTTGCCGGCCCTGCTCGCCGCCACCGGACAGGAACGCGTGTCCGTCCTGGAAGCTGTTGCACTCCACGTGCCTGCCGAACGGCCGGTGCGGTGGCCGGATGCCGCCCGCCCTGGCCTCCACCACGCCCACCGTGCCGGGGGGTACGTACGTGCGCGGCTCGGTCTCCACGGTGAAGAGCATGGTGTTGATGTAGTACGACTGGCCGCCCGCCAGCGTGTTGGCCTGCCGGCCCTGCTCACCGCCGCCGAGCAGGAACCCCGGCCCGTCCTGGAAGTTGTCGCACTCCACCTGCCGCGCGAGCGGCTGGCCGGCCGGACGGCTGCGGCCCTCCACCGCCGTGACCACGCCGATCCTGCCCTCCGGGATGTCCACCCTGGGCACGATCTCCACCGTGTACAGACCCGGGACGAGCCAGCTGGAGCCGTTGGTGGGCAGCACCCGCGCCTGGAGGCCCCGCTTGTCGTACGGGGTGACCCGCCTGAACACGGGATCGGACGGGCCGAACCGCCGCCGGACGATGCCGACATGGCCGGGCGGTACCACCACGCGCCCGATCACGCCGACATACCCGGCGCCCGCGGCCAGGAGCACGAGGATGACGATCGTCGTGATCATTGCAGGGTTCCCCGTTCGTCCAGGCGTAGGTGTACCGCCAGCGCTGTGGCGCTCCACTGGTCGTACCAGTCGGCGAAGTGCTCGTTCTGCGGATTGCGGAGCGTCGGGAAGAAGCCGGCGCGGCGGCCGGGCCCGGCGCGGTCGGCGAACTCCTGGTAGCCGGCCGGCACGACGTCGTCGACCGCCCGCCGCCAGCCGCACGCCACCGACAGGTTCAGGAACTCCGCGTGCCGTCCCCTGCGGACCCGCGCGAGGCCGCGTTGGACCCGCAGCCCCTGCCGGTCGTGGGAGTGGCGGGCCCACACGGCGTCGACCCCGGCCAGCAGCTCCGCCGGGAGGGCGTGGGCGTCCCGCGCGCGGAGCCAGCCGTCGCCGGCCCGGTTCGCGGCCTCCAGCAGCAGCGAGGTGGTCAGCAGGTCGGCGTGGGTGTACTCCTTCTCCGCCAGGTACGTGTCCAGGCGGCTGAGTCCGGTGGCCGCCGGCACGCGCACGGCCCGCACCGAAGGCCGGGTCGGTGGCTGCGGGAGGACGGCCACCGGGTCCGCCTCGGGACCGTCCGGCGCACCGCCGTCCGGCCCGGCGGCCACCAGCCTTTCCAGCAGGGCCAGTTCGCCCTCGCCGAGCAGCCGGCCGTCCCGCGCGTCGACGTACCACGTGTTGGCCAGGTGGAAGTTGCGCTCACCGTGCAGCAGGATCGGCACGAACGGGCGCCCGTGCTGCTGCCCTTCGAGGATCATCCGGGTCACGTCGTCGGAGTCCTGCGACTGGGGCGACATCAGGACGACGATCCCCACCGCATACCGCAGTTGCCGGCGGACCGTCCAGAAGTGGGCGTCGCCGGGGCGTAAGTCGCCGATCGACCACACCGGCAGCCCGCCGGCGCGGAGTTGCCGCACGAGTTCCCCGGCGTACTCGGCGTCGGCGCCCGCGTAGCAGACCACGAAGGAGTGCTCGGGCGGTTCGGTGAGCGGGCGCGGCGGCGCCGGTTGGGACGCCGCGAGGTTCTCCTCGGCTGCCGCCACCCGGTCGGGCGCGGCCTCGCCCAGGATGACGGCGGCGATCTCGTCGACTTTCTCGTCGTACTGGTGATCGGTGATCTCGCGGAAGTCGCGCCAGACGCGGTTGGCGGCGAAGGGCGGAAGTGCCACGTCGCCTATCAGTAGGGGAATGAAACGGAGTTGGCGTTCCGCGGAGGCGTGGGCGAGGGCGGCGTACTCCTCCATGACGCGCGGTGAGCCGACGGATTCCGGGCTGATGATCGCTATTCCGTGGGAGGCGCTGCGAATCGCCGCGTCGAGTCGGTGGACCAGCACGTCGCCGAAGTCCAGACTCCATCGATCGAGGAAGATCCGGATGTCGGGCCGGTTCAGCCGCTTGGCGAACCCTTCGGCCCATTCGCTGTCACCCGGCGCGTGGGAAATGAACACGTCGATCACTCGGCCGCCCCCCTGCCCGCTACGCCGCAATCCTGCCCGCCCTCCTCCTCCATGGTAGGAGGAAATCCAGCAACCCGGCGGTTCCCAAAGGAAATTCAGCGGTGGAGTTCGGCAGGCGCCGCCACTCGTCCACCGCGCCGGCGCACGCCCTCGGCCGAACGGTCAGGAGCCCGCGCCCAGTTCGGTCGGCCGCAGCGCACGGACCAGCAGGTCCACCCGCGTCTCGTACTCGGCGTCGCCGCACGCCAGGTCCAACGGCACCCGAATCCGTGCGAAGGGCGGCAGTTCCACCGGCTCGGCCAGCACCGGGACGAACCTGCGCGCCCCGGAGTGCACCCGCTGGAGCAGTGCGGCGTATTCGTCCATGATCCGCGGATCACCCGTCGTCGCCCTGCTGAAGATCAGTACGCCATTCGCCGAACCCAGCAGCGCGCGCTCCTTCTCCAGGATTTCCACCAGCCCGGGGCCGATCCACTTCGCCAGGAAGATCCGAATCCCGCGGAGGCGAAGTTTTTCGGCCAACCGGACGGCGTGCGGCTCGTCCGCCTCGGCGTACGAGATGAACACGTCGTAAGAGGAAGGTGCGGGTTCGGAGGAGGGCGCGGAGCCGTCAACCGCCGGCGCCGCCGGGGGATCATGGCGGCGCCGTATTTGACCCCTGAGGGTGACGTAGGTGAAATACGTCGCCACCACGCCAGTTGCCATCGCGGCAACCGCTACGAGCAGATTCGCCCAAGCCATCAGCCGAGCGTACTGGAGTGGCCCTCGGCCCGACCGCGAAAAGCGCCACCCTTTCCCGCACGGCGCCGCCCCATCTCCGCCGCCTCGCCCCGCCCTCGTCCACCCGTCCCCCACCCCGCAGGCCGCCGACCCTGGTTCTGCCCCATCGGCTCGCTGAGCGAACCCAGGGTGTCGGCAGCTCACGCAGCGGCGCCGTGCTCTCGCATCAGCCGCCGCACCTCGGCGCCCTTCCATGTAAGACGCCCTCTCCACTCAGATGGAGGCGGGTCGTTCCGCTGCCGGCGGCATGCCGTCGTGAGTACGGTTGCTCTACGTGGTGGAGTAATCACGGCGTCTGGGGGCGTCCTGTGGCGGGTATCGACAGTACGATCGGTGGACGGATCGAGAAGGGGCGCCGTCGCAAGGGCTGGCACCAGAGGGATCTCGCGGAGCGGATCGGCCGTTCGGAGTCCTGGGTGTCGCAGGTGGAGCGTGGCGTGATCGCGCTGGACAGTGTGGGCTTGGCGGAACGGATCGCCCAGGTGTTGGGGCTGGCTGTCGATTACGTGCTGGCGTTCGACGTTCGGTACGCCGGAGCCGCTGTGATAGCACAGTCGTCCAGATCACATTTGCTTTCTCCGCCTTCCCGCCGCGCGACTGCGCCCGATCCGGAAAGTTCTGAGATTGTGCGTCGACGTACTTTCACCCTCGGCTCCCTGGCAGGTCTGACCGGTGCCGTCGCCGGGCTCTCCCCGGACGCTCAGGCCCAGGTCAGCCGACCGGCTGGTGGCGCCGTGGACCAGGCGACTGTGGACGAGTTGCGGTCGATCGGCGCCAGCTACCGGCGGTCGTACAAGTCCTTCCCGGCCTCCACCCTCGTCCCGGTCGCCCATGGCCAGCTCCAGTTGGTGACCTCGCTCAAACCGAAGACCCAACCGCCCCGTCTGCGGAACTCGCTGCTGGCCCATATGGTCGAGATGGCGTCGCTGGCTGCCGTCCTGCTGTCACTGGACCTGGGTGACCAGGAACAGGCCGACGCCTACATGGACTTGGGGTTCCGGATCGCGAAGGAGATCGGCAGCGCAGAGTTGTCCGCGCTGATCCTGGCCGGCCGGGCATTCGGCACCTCCTACGGTGGCGATCCGGAGGGCGGGCTGGACTACGCGCTGGCCGCGGTGGAGGCCGCCAAGCGGGGGGCGTCGGTGCGGATGCGGGCGTGGACGAACGCGGTCGCCTCGGAGATGTACTCCTCCACCGGCGACGAGTACGGCTTCCGGTCTTCGATGGAGGCGTCGCGCACACTGTTGTCCGGGTCCATGGATGACGAACGATGGGGCGGCATCGCCTGGTTCGACCTGTCCAAAGCGGATGCCTACGAGGGCAGTGACCTGGCGCGGCTGGGCCGCTTCGATGAGGCGCTGCCGTCGCTGGACCAGGCGCTGAACCGGCTGTCGCCGGAGATGCTGCGGCACCGCTGCACCGCGTTCATCTCCCGCGCGGAGGCACATGCAGGGGCCGGCCACGTCGAGCAGGCATGCGAAGACGGCCACGCGGCCCTGGACTTGGTCGAGCAGGTCCAGCACCGGGGGACGCTGCGGCGGGTCACCGACCTGCACCGGACCTTGCGGGACAACAAGACCGCGGGAACGCGGAGCCTGAGCGAGCACCTGATCGACACCAGGACCCTGCTGAAGGCCATTGGGAGTGCAGCGTGAAGGGCCGCACGGGGCTGATCCTCGACTTCGGTGGGGTGCTGACCACCAGCGTGGCCGCGTGCGCACTGGCCTTCGACCGGCGGGCCTGCCTGCCGGAAGGCACGTTCTTGTCGGTCATCGCCAAGGACCCGCAAGGCGCGGCCCTGTACGCGGACCTGGAACGCGGGGCGATCACCCAGATCCAGTGGAACGAGCGGACAGCCGCACTGCTGGGGATCGACGGCGCCAATCTCCTCGGGCGCGTGCTGGAAGACCTGCACCCGGAGCCGACGGTGATCGCCGCTTCCCAAGCGGCCCGTGCGGCCGGAGTCAAGGTCGGGATCTTCTCCAACAGCCTGGGCACCGGCCCGTATGACGTCTACGCAGGCTACGACCTGGCCGCGAACTACGACACGGTGCTGATCTCCGAGGACTACCAACTCCGCAAGCCCGACCCGGAACTGTATGCGGTCATGCTCGGCCTGATGGATCTGCCCGGCGACGCCTGCGTGTTCGTCGACGACACCGCCCGCAACCTTCCTCCTGCCGAAGAACTCGGGGTCGCCACCATCCTGGCGGTAGACCCGGCGCACACGATCGCGCAGATGGAAGCCGCCCTCGGACTGCGGCTCACCCACGAGGTCTAGACCCATCCGCAGCCGGGTTGCGGGGCCGCAGTCCGGCTGCGGATACGGACCCGGCCGGGGCGCGATGGTGGTTCTCCCGCCGCCTCGGAGCAGACAGGGTTCCCCGCTCCGGGGCGGCAGCCCAAGCCGCACAGCACCCCTGCTGGGGGTGCCCACCCGGATCGGAGACACAGGTGACCACCACCGTCGACACGACCACGATCACGGTCGAACTGCCCGAGGCGTTCGACCCGCGCTGGAACCGCCTGCCCGGCATCACCGTGGACGGCACGCGTATCACCATCGACCCTGCGGAGTACTTCTTCCGCTTCGAGAACAGCTCCTGGCTCGTGATCGACTGGCAGACCGTCAGGGACGGGCTGCTGGCCGCGGACGAGACCGAGACCGCGGCCGTCGAGCAGATGGCACTGGACTTCATCACGACCCACGGCCGCTCCACCGGCGACGCCGGCGAGGTCCTGGCCATCGCCTGGCAGGTGTACTCCTACCTGTTCCGTGACGAGCACCTGGTCACCCTCGGCCTGCCGGACTTCACCGCCGGCCACCTCGCGATGCTGCGGCAGGCCGCGACGCTGATGGCCCTGAACAAGGTCGAGCTGGACGGACACATCTCCAACGTCGGCCCCTGCTGGTTCTTCCCCTCCGCCACCGGGGTCGTCTTCGACCTCAGCGAGACCGACGGCCAGATGCTCGACGAGGTCTACCACGGCGGCTGGTTCAACGAGTACCGCCGCATCGAGGGCATCAAGGCCCACACCGCGCTCGGCGGCCGGCTGGTGCACGGCTGCCAGTCCGTCCCCGACCAGTCCGGCGGCGTCGTCGCCGCCTACGGCACCTCCATGGCCGACTTCGCGGTGGAATTGGCCGGGATGAAGTCCGAGTGGATCGAGCGGATCGAGTCGCACCGCGTGACCGCCGCCTGATTCGTCACGTCGGCCCACCGGTGCGGGGCGGCAGGCGCCGCCGCCCCGCACCCCAACTGCCCTTTCCCGTCTCGCACGTTCGGAGCACGCTCGTGGACACCCAGCACATCACTGACCTCCTGGCCGCCGTCTGCTCGGCCGCCGGCAGCCCGACCCCGACTCGCAGCCCGATCCGCGTGTGGTCCCTTTCCGGGGTCGAACGCCTGACCTTCCCCGACGGCGCCACCGCGATCTACAAGTACGCCGCCGAGCCGTTCACGGCCGAGGACCGGTTCCTGCGCGCCGCCGCGACCGCCGGTATCCCGGTGCCGGACATCGCCGGCTCGCTGGTCCGCGACGGGCTTCTGGGCATGGTGATCGAGGACCTGGGCGAGCCCGTCCGCGAGGCCCAGGACGCGGACGGCGTCACGGCCGCGGTCACCCTGCACGCCGCCGCACCGAGCACACTGGTGCCCGCTCTCGACGAAGACGCCCTGGCTGCTCTGCCAGGCTTGGCCTTGGGCCATCTGCGGCATCTGCGGGAGGCCGGCCGGTGGACCGAGGGCACCGAGGACATCGCCGAGATGCTGCACGCGCTGAACGGTGCCGCCGCCAAGCGGGCCGAGGGCACCACCGTCGCCCCGTGGGGCTGGGTGCACTCCGAGTTCCACCCCACCAGCCTCCACATCAAAGCCGACGGCTGGCATCTGCTGGACTTCGCCCGCACCTTCAACGGCCCCGGTCTGCTCGACCTCGCGTCCTGGCACGGCACGATCGGCAACGCTGACCCCGACCGGCTGCGCGCCTTCATCGAGACCTACGTCGTGGCGGGCGGCAACCGCTGCGCGCTGTCCACGCGAGGCGGCCTGGCCCCGCAGGCGTGGGCACTGGGATGGCACCGCGTCTGGGCGATCGAGTGGTTCATGGAGCAGGCCCTGCGCTGGATCAACGACCCGACCTCGGACGAGGCGTACATCACGGTGGTCCGCCGCCACCTCCACAGCGCCGCACGGCTCCTGGAACCATGAGATGGAAACCTGGGACGCCCACGCGGCTTCGAAGCCGGCGGACAGCCCTCCAGGGCCTTTGGCAGCGCCACAGCGGTTGGAGTGGACCCAGCCGCCCGGCATCGGTCCCGGGGCCGAGATCCTGGGCGGTGATCTGAGCGACCGCCGGATCGTGGAACTGGGCTGCGGCGCGGGCCGCAACAGCGCCCATCTGGCGGCTGCGGGGGCGATCGTCACCGGCGTGGACCGCTCAGCCGGACAGATCCGCCGTGCCAGAGCCCACTACGGCCACACCGGCGCCCGGTTCGTTCGCGCCGGAGCGACGCTCCATCTCACCCGCAGCGCCACCCGCCTGGACGCGATCGTCTCGGTCTTCGGCGCGATCGGCACCACCGACCCCTCCCAGATCCTCGCCCTGTGCTCACGCCGCCTGGCCCGGCGCGGAGTCCTGGCCTTCGCCGTAGCGCACCCGCACCGCACCGGCGCCCTTCCCGCCACCGCGCGCACCCTGACCGAGGTGACGCTCCCGAACGGGACCACCGGCAGCGTCCAGCACTGGGACATCGACCCCGGAGCCTGGGCCCGCGCCCTGAACCGGGCGGGCCTGCTGGTCACCGGTACGCAGGACCTGTTCGCGCCGGCCGACGCCCCCTGGCCCACCACCCTGCTCATCACCGCGCGCAAACCCTGACGGCCGACCCACCTTCCGGGAGGCACCGTGCACCAGATCCCGTACCTGCTGCTGGACATAGACGGCGTCCTCGTCCCGTTCCCCGCGCAGGACAAAACCACCCCGGCCACCCACACCCGCCACCAGGTCCGCATGACCGGCCGTCCCGACCCGGTCACGGTCTGGCTCAACCACCACCACGGCCCGATGATCACCGACGCCATCGCCACTGGCCTCATCCGCCCGGTGTGGTGCACCAGTTGGCGCGCGGACGCGCCCGGTGTGATCGGCCCGCTGCTGGGCCTGCCGGTCTTCGAGTACATCGACCTGCCCCGGCTGCCGATCACCACCAGCCACCCCGACGGCTACCTGTGGAAGCGCGACCACGTCGACGCCTGTCTCGGCATCGCACCGGCCGCATGGATCGACGACGACTTCACCGCGCTGGACCACGAGTGGGCCGCCGACCGCACCGCGGCCGGGCACGCGACCCTGCTGATCCAGCCCGAACACCACGTCGGTCTTCAGCCCGAACACGTCTTCACCGCGCTGGAATGGGCTGCCGACATCACCGCGGCCACCGAAGCGGCCTGAGTGTCCGAACTCGGGGTCGGACAGCCGGTGACCATTGCTGATCTCCGGCTGTCCGACAACAGAAGGCCACGGGGCTGCCTCCCTCACTCGAAGGTGAGCCGGGGGATCGACTCGATGTCGATGCCGTACCGGCGGTAGACGGCGGTCGTGTTCTCGCTGGTGAGTTCGTCCACGGGCAGCCCGAGGGCCTCGGCCACGCGGTGGACGTGGTCGCCGCTGGTCCCCTCGATCTCCAGGTAGGGAGGGATGCGCGGCCAGTGGTCGAGCTCGACCGACGCGCCGAGCACCGTCCAGGACGACCGCCGGTTCTCCTGGTACGCCTTCGGCAGGTAGCCCAGCTTGCCGAGAATGGCGTGCGTGGCGTCGAAGTCGCTCACGGCCGTCTCGGTCTCCCGGACCCCGTCGATCGCGTCGCTCAGGATCTCCTTCACGCACAACGTCGCGGTCTCCCCGTTGTCCCGCAGCCGCACCCACGTCCCGGACCTGCCCGGGATGTCGTAGACGTAGCGCCGCTGAAGCCGGTCCCCGGCGTGCT
Source organism: Streptomyces sp. NPDC088194 (assembly GCF_040702025.1). NCBI lineage: Bacteria > Bacillati > Actinomycetota > Actinomycetes > Kitasatosporales > Streptomycetaceae > Streptomyces > Streptomyces sp. NPDC088194. The sequence continues at coordinate 46,338 of NZ_JBFBIV010000037.1, forward strand.
CGGCACCGGCTTCCAGCAGCCTGGTGCGGATTTCCTCGGGGTCGATGCCGAGGATCTTCGCCTCGAACTCGATCGCCGTCGTACCCATATGCATGACCTCCTGTTGATCGGGGCGGAGCACCCAGAACACCACAGTGCGCTTTTTCAGCGTTGCCTCTCCAGAGATGGCCGCGGCGACCGCCTGCCCGAGCAACGGTCGGACGGTGGGGAGTTCGCCCGCGCGACCCGGGCCCCGCTGACCTCCCCACCCGAGGGTTCCGCGCCGTACGTTCACGCGGCGACGCCGCGTACCTCGCGCGTCCGCCGGACGAACTCGCGTACGGCCGGCGGGGCGGCACGCTGGTCGGGGCAGTCGGCGACCGAGTTGGCCCGCCATCCGGCCTCCCGGGCCGTCCGCGCCGGTTGCCGTCCGCGCCCGGGCCGTAGGCGTAGGCGTACTCGCCGTCGCCGGTCCACCGCGGGGATTCGCCCCGCCTCTGCCGCACCTTTTGCCACCTCACCGGAAAAAACGGCTTGCAGCCCCATGGACTAACTCCTATGGTGCTGCGCATGGGTTCTCTGTGATATCCCCCGTGCGGCCGCGTTGAGCTTGGCTCCGTCGTCGCGCGTTCTCATCCGCGCTTCCGTTCCTCCCGTGATGCCGTCTGTCCGGCCTACCGCGGAGTGTTTCCGGCGTGCGCGGAGGCGTCCGTCCACCCGTGCCGATCGGCCCGGCCGAGAACAGGGGAATCCATGCTTACCGCGCAGCTATCTCTTCAGAACGTCACCCGCCGCTACGACGACCACGTCGTGCTGGACGACGTGTCCTTCAGCATCAAGCCGGGCGAGAGGGCCGGCATCATCGGCGACAACGGCGCCGGAAAATCCACCCTGTTGCGACTGATCGCCGGGCAGGACCGGCCGGACAACGGCGAACTGACCGTGATCGCACCGGGCGGCTCGGGCTATCTGGCCCAGTCGTTGGCCCTGCCCCCCGAGGCCACCGTCCAGGACGCGGTGGACATGGCTCTTGCCGACCTGCGTGAACTCGAAGCGCGGATGCACCACGCCGAAGCCGGACTCAAGGGCTTGGCGGGGGCGGAACTCACCGCCGCGCTGGACGCCTACGCCCAAACGGTCGCCCAGTACGAGGCGCGCGCCGGCTACGAGGCCGACGCCCGGGTGGACGTCGCCCTGCACGGGCTCGGCCTGCCGGGTCTGGCTCGGGATCGGGCCCTGGGCACGCTGTCGGGCGGTGAGCGATCACGGCTGGCACTGGCCGCGACCTTGGCGTCCCAGCCGGAACTGTTGCTGCTGGACGAGCCGACCAACGATCTGGACGACCAGGCGGTGGGCTGGCTGGAGGCACACCTGCGGGCGCATCGCGGCACGGTGCTCGCGGTCACCCATGACCGGGTGTTCCTGGAACGGGTCACCACCACGATCCTGGAGATCGGCGAGGGCAAGGTGACGCGTCACGGCGACGGCTACAACGGCTACCTTGCCGCCAAGGCCGCTGAGCGGCGGCGCCGCCTGCAGGAGTACGCGGACTGGTGCGCGGAGCTGGCTCGCAACCGCAAGCTGGCCGCCACGAACGTGGCACGGCTGGAGGCGGTGCCTCGCAAGCTGCCGTTCGCCGTGTTCGGCCACGGCGGCTTCCGTGCCCGCGGCCGTGGTCACGGGGCGATGGTCCGTATCCGCAATGCGAAGGAGCGGGTCGAACGGCTGACGGACGATCCTGTCGCGCCGCCGCCCGAACCGCTGGTCTTCGCCGCTCGTATGACCACCGCCGACGGTCGGACGTCGCAGGCCGCGGCGGAACTCACCGGCATCCGTGTCGAGGACCGGCTGCACGTACCTTCGCTGCGGATCGGCGGCGAGGAGCGGCTGTTGGTCACCGGGCCCAACGGGGCCGGCAAGACGACGCTCATGCGGGTGCTGGCGGGTGAGTTGCAGCCCGATGAGGGGACGGTGCGCACGCGGGGCCGGGTCGGGCACTTGAGGCAGGAGGAGACACCGTGGCCGCCTGGCCTGACCATCCCACAGGCGTTCGCCCACGGCCGCGGAGGCGAACCGGACGAGCACCTCGACCATCTGCTGTCCCTCGGCCTGTTCAGCCCTGCCGACCTGCGCCTGAAGGTGGGCGAGCTGTCCTACGGACAAAGGCGCCGGATCGAACTGGCCCGACTCGTCAGCGAACCCGTCGACCTGTTGCTGCTGGACGAGCCGACCAACCATCTCTCCCCCGTCCTGGTCGAAGAACTGGAAGGAGCCCTGGCCCGCTACCAAGGCGCGGTCGTCGTCGTCACCCACGACCGACGCATGCGAACCCGCTTCACCGGCAGGCACGTGGAACTGGACGCCGGCCACGTCGCACCGCCTCGGCCCTGTTCTCCCGAGGCAACGGCGACGTGACAGTTGGCCCTCCGCGATCGGAGTGACGCTCGGTCAGGGGTGGGTGAGGCCAGGCCCGGGGAGTGCAGGCCCGGGGAGTGCAGGCCGAGCCCAGCCGACCACGCGTCGGCTGGGCTCGGCCTGCCGACCACGCGTCGGCTGGGCTGCGGGCGTCCCCGGCTCGGCACGGCGGCCATCCGAGGCGGCTGTTGTCGTCAACGGCTGTTCGCGGATGCCTCGTTCGAGGTGGCGACCGCACCCGGATCGGTGGAACGTCGCGGCGCCGCGGAACCCTCTGCGGACGTGGACCGCGCCAGCCACAGGCCGGTGAACACGGCGGTGGCCAACGTGATGGCGCCGGCGGTGAGGAAGGCGCTGTCGAGGCCGGTCTCGAAGGAGGCGCCGCCGGATTGCCGGGTGCGGACGACTGCTCCGAGCACCGCCACACCGAGCACCCCGCCGATCTGCCGGGTGGTGCTGCTGATGCCTGACGCGAGGCCGCCTTCCTGCGGGCTGACGGCTTGGATGGCGGCTCCCGTCAGGGGGGACAGGGTCAGGGCGAAGCCGATGCCGACGAGTGCCAGCCGCCACCACACGTTCCCGTAGCCGGTGTCGGCGTGCACCGTGCCGAGCGCGAGCAGTCCCAGGCCGGCCAGGGCCAGGCCGGCGGTGACCACGACGCGGAAGCCGCGCCGGGCGGCGATCCGGCCCGCGTACGGGCTGACGATCACCATGGCGAGGGAGACGGGGAGGGTCTGTAGGCCGGCGCGCAGGATCGAGCTGCCCTGGACGTACACGAAGAACTGGGAGAAGAAGAACGACGAGCCCATGAGCGCGAACCCCACCACGACCATGGCGGTGTTGGACACGGTGAACAGGCGCTGCCGGAACAGCCGCAGCGGCAGCATCGGAGCGGAGCGGCGCGCTTCGACGGCGAAGAAGGCGGCGAGGAGCATCACCCCTGCGGCGAAGCTGCCCAGGATGACCGGCGACGTCCAGCCGCGGGCACCGCCCTCGATCAGCCCGTAGGTCAGCGCCCCCACCGCCAGGGCGGACAGCACCGTGCCCGGGATGTCGATCGCGGGGGCGCTCGGATTGCGGGACTCGCCGAGGTGGCGCAGGCCGATCAGCAGGAGGAACCCGCCGATGGGCAGATTCACCAGGAAGATGGCGGGCCAGCCGTAGGCTTCCGTCAGCACGCCGCCGGCCACGGGGCCCGCGGCCATGCCGATTCCGCTGAATCCGGCCCACAGTCCGATCGCCTTGACTCGTTCCTGCGGTACGGGATAGGCGGCGACGAGCAGGGCCAGCGAGGCGGGGCTCAGGGCCGCGGCACCGATGCCCTGCACGACCCTTCCGGCGATCAGCCACCCCAGCGAGGGCGCGACCGAGCACAGCACGGACGCGAGCGTGAACACCCCGACGCCGGTCAGGAACACCCGCTTGCGGCCGAACCGGTCGGCGAAGATGCCTCCGGACAGCAGCAGCATGGCGACCAGCAGTACATACGCGTCGACGATCCATTGCAGACCGGTCAGCTGCGTGTGCAGCCGGTCCTGCATGTCGGGCAGCGCCGCTCCGACGATCGTGTTGTCGAGCAGGACCATGAACTGACCCAGGCAGGTCACCGTGAGCAGCACGGCCCGGTTCGATCGGCTGCCTACGGTCGCATGTGATGCGGTGATGAGGATTCCTCTCGATCGTCAGGTGCGCCCGGTCACGGTCGACGTGGGGGCGATACACCTGAGCGCCTTAACGCAGTCTTCGCCTGCGTTAAGGCGACTATAGGGAGGGCTCCGCGAAAACGCAAGTCCCGACTGCGTTAAGGTGAGGGGATGAGCGAGCGACAGCAAGCCCGGCGGCCCGGCGGGCGCAGCGCCCGTGTCGGCGCGGAGGTGCACCAGGCCGTCACCGACCTGATCAGCGAGCGGGGCTACGGCAACTTCACCGTCGGCGACGTCGCGGCCCGCGCGGGCGTGGCCGACAGCAGCATCTACCGCCGGTGGGGCAGGCTGGAAACCCTGCTCACCGACGTGGCGCTCACCCGCCTCAACGCGCAGTCACCGATGCCCGACACCGGGAGTCTCGCCGGCGACCTGCACACTTACGCGGCCAACGTGGCCCGCGAGATCACCGGACCCGACGGCCCCGCACTGCTGCGCCTGGCCTTCGCCCTGTCCAACAACGGTGAAGAGGGCCGGCGGGCCGGTGACGACCTGCGCGCCGAACGCACCCGTCAACTGCAGTCCATGCTCGATCGCGCCCACGACCGTGGCGAACACGCACCCGACGCGTTCACCGTGCTGGACCACATCCTGGCCCCGATGTACATCCGCGTGCTGTTCGGCATCGTGCCGCTCACCCCGGAATACGTCGACGGGCTGGTCGACCGATTGCTGTGACCCCGACCCGGTCGGCAGCAGGCCGGGGCCGGACGACGCTCCGCCTCCACCAGGACCAGATCAGACGGTGGGGAGTTCGCCCGCGCGGACGGCGTCCACGAACGAGGTCCACGCGGCGGCGGTGAACGTCAGCTGCGGGCCGTCCGGGTCCTTCGAGTCACGCACGGGGACGACCCCGTCGGCGTGCGGAGCGAACTCGACGCATGCTCCGCCGCTGCCGTTGCTGTGGGAGGACTTCCGCCATACCGCCGCGGCTTCGACGCACGCACCGCCGTTGCCTTCGCTGTGGGACGACTTACGCCATTGGGCGCGACTCAACTCCCGTTCCGTGTGCATGCGTACGCTCCTCCGCGGGTGGGCCGGGACGGTACGCGTGCAGCGTCGCGCCCCGGTCACTCACCGGCAAGAGGGCGATCCGGCCACGGTCAGACGGCCGGGAACTCCCCCGCCCGCACGGCCCCCACGAACGAGGCCCACGCGTCAGCGGAAAACGCGAGCGCGGGGCCCTGGGGGTCCTTCGAGTCGCGTACGGGGACGACCCCGGAGACGTTCGGAGCGAACTCGACGCACTCGCCGCCGTTGCCGTCGCTGTAGCTGCTCTTCACCCAGTTCGCGGCATGGAGAGCGGGGAGGGTGCTCATTGGCTGTACTCCTTCATCACGTCGCGGATGAGCGCCAGCGACTCCCTCGGCGGCATCGCAGCGGCTCGCAAGCGATCGTACTGCTGCTGGGCAGCCGAAACGCCAGACGCGGAGTCTTCAACATGTCCATGCTGCATCGTCTCCGTGTAGAGCAGCGCGTCACCCTCCGCCGGCGTCAGCAGGATGAACATGGATGCGCCGCCGGGCACGCCCTGATTGAACGGTGAGATCTGGACAGTGACGTGCGGCGAGTCCGCCTCGTCCAGTAGACGGGCGAGTTGGCCCGCCATCACGTCACGGCTGCCGACGACCGTACGCAGCGCCGCCTCGTGCAGGACAACCCACAGTAGAGGTTGCTCAACCCTCTGCCGCAGGGCGGCTCGACGCGCGAGCCTCGCCTCAACTAGCTCGTCGGTCTGCTGCTTGTCGTCGCGTGGGTGGACCTGACTGAAGATCGCCGTCGCGTACTCCCGCGTCTGGAAGATGCCCGGGACCACCACTGGCGCGTAGAACAGCATCGCCATTGCGTCCCGCTCCAGATTGACGTACGGGATGAACCAGCCCGGGTGGCCCCGCTCGCTCACGCGGACCCGTAGGCGCGCGAAGAACCCGGGCGTACCGAAGATGCGGTCGCACGCTTCCGCGAACTGCTCGGACGCGAGGAGCTTGCCGCTCTCCACGCGGGTGACGTAGGGGCGTTCATACCCCGTTTCCGCCGCCAACTGGGCCTGAGTCATGCCGCGTTGCTCTCGGGCGAACCTGACCTCCTGGCCGAAGTAGGCGGCACCGTCCTGGCGTTGGGACATGTGTGTGCGCATGTGCTCCCTCCTCGCTCTGAGTTCGGTCCCCTTTGGAACCCGTTTTTCGCTGGCGAAGGTACCGGTCAGACGCGACGCTGGAAACACAGAGCGAGGGCGCGAACACGGAGAGGCGACCGTCATGCCGTACCCCGAGGGGACCTGGGTGGTGGACACCCGCACCGGCGACCTGGGCGAGGTGATGCGCAGATCTCCCGGGCTGCTGTCGCTGAGCCGCCCGGGCAACCGGGGGCTGTGGACGGCGGAACCGTGCAGCGTACGGCGGGCGCGGCCCTCGGAAGTCGCCTCGGCGGAAGCCGTTTCCGGGGCGCGGGACGCCCGCGTGGGGAGCCCGGGGGGCGGCACGCAGGGCGAGCCCTTCACCCGTACGTATGAGCACGCGCGGGCACTCGGAAAGCTCGCTCCGGAAAAAATCGCGCAGAAAGGGAAATTGCAGATGGAACCCACCACCGTGGACACCACCGCGCTGACGTTGCCGGACGGCCCGAGGAAGGGCGGCGAAGCCTTACCGGTGGCCGGGGCGCCGCAGGCACGTGAGTGGCGGATCACCACGACCAGCCGGCACACCGTGAGCGGGTATCTGCCGCCGTGGGCGACGGAGGACCCCAGCGAAGTGGACGTGCCGATCGAGCACTTGGCCGCGCGGCTGGTGGACGTGCACCACTACGCCGACTTCGAGGGCCAGACCGTACGGAACGCGCGGCGCACCGGGCACGACGGCGCCGAACCCGCCGACCTGCACGTGCTGTGCGGCAGCATCGACTGCGTACCGTTCGCGGCCGACCCGGACCCGCGCGTGCCGACGGTGAACCTCAACCTCACGCCCGAGTGCTGGCTGAGCGACCTGGGCCCGGACGACGTGTTGCGGTTGGTGGCCCAACTGCGCGCGCAGGCGGACCGGTTGGCGTACGAGGTGCATCCGGCGCTGGTCGCGGCGCGGGCGGACTGGGCGGCGGCCCACGGCGACGGCGCGGACGCCGTGGCCGTCCACCTCGTGGGGAGCCGCACATGAGCGCCCACCTTCGTACCGGCGCCGACAACTCCGGTGTGCCCGCGGTCCCCTACATCACGACGTGGAGCGCGGAGGACCGTACGGCCGGGGCGGTGACGCTGCGACCGGACCGGTGCGGCATCGCGTACCTGGACGAGACGCCGCACGACCGGGACCGCGAGGGCGCGTTGTGGCTGCGCACGGGGCTGGCGCGGGGGCGCGGCCGGCCCAGGTTCGGCGCGGTGCACCCGGCGCGCCAACGGCGGGCGATGCGGCTGATGTTGTGCCAGGTGTGCGCGGGGCCCGCCGACCGGGACGAGCGCGGGGTGCTGTGGCTGCTCGGCGACGACCACGACGACTGGCCGGGCTGGCCCGAGGAGATGGGCGCCACCCATCCCCCGGTGTGCCGCCCCTGCGCGCTCGCCTCGCTCCGCCTGTGCCCGTATCTGCGGCGCACCCACACCGCCGTCCGCGTCGCCCGGCCCCGGCTCGGCGGCGTGCACGGCATGCTCTACGGTCCCCCGTCCGACCCCGGCGACGTCCGCCCCCGGCCCCTCGGCCCCGCCCTCGTCCCCTACGGCGACTCCCTCATCCCCTGGGTCCTCGCGTCCCAACTGGCCATGCAGCTCCGCGACTGCACCCCCGACCACCTGGACCCCGACGCCCGCCACCCGTGATCCACCCCGTAGGCCGCCGTACCCCGGTACGCCCACGGGGTCGGATGGCACAGGTCTCTCGTCAACCTGCTCCGTGAGGACCACCCGCAGGGGATCTTGCCAGCCCGACACCCTTGTGACTTTCTGGAATGAGTCGACAACCGCTCGTAGCCGGCGGTCAGCGAACGGCGAAGGGATGGCGATGAGCACTGCCCAGACGGAAGCCACAGGTGGCGAACGATCCGACCCTCCGATCAGCACGGTCGCGGGGACCGGGGTCGCGGGATTCTCAGGGGACAACGCGCCCGCTGTTTCGGCTCAGTTGAACCGTCCGTACGGGATCGCGGTGGACGGCGCCGGCACCCTCTACCTCTCCGACTACAGCAACCACCGGGTGCGGAGGATCACGACCGACGGGAGGATCAGCACGGTCGCGGGGAACGGCGTCGCCGGCTCCCGGGGGGACAACGGACCTGCCGCCTCTGCCCAGTTGAACTGCCCGCGCGAGGTGGCGGTGGACAGCGCGGGCAACGTCTACATCGTCGACGCCGGCAACCACCGGGTCCGGAAGATCAGGAAGGACGGGACGATCAGCACGGTCGCCGGCTCGGGCACCGCCGGCTTCAGCGGTGACGGCGGCCCGGCGACCGCCGCCCGGTTGAACCTCCCGCTGGGGGTGGCGGTGGACCGTACCGGCGTCCTCTACGTCACCGAGTACCACAACCAGCGGGTCCGGAAGGTCACGGCCGACGGGACGATCAGCACGGTCGCCGGCTCGGGCGCCACGGGCTTCAAAGGAGACGGCGGCCCGGCGACCTCGGCCCAGCTGAACCGCCCGTACGGGGTGGCGGTGGACGGCGCGGGCGATCTCTACATCGCCGATGCGGACAACAACCGGGTCCGGAAGGTCACGGCCGACGGGACGATCAGCACGGTCGCCGGCTCGGGCACCGCGGGCTCCGGCGGTGACGGCGGCCCAGCCGCCTCGGCCCAGCTGAACTTCCCCGTGGGGGTGGCGGTGGACAGCACCGGCACCCTCTACCTCTCCGACCACCGCAACAACCGGGTCCGGAGGATCACTCCTGACGGGACGATCAGCACGGCCGCCGGCACGGGCACCGCGGGCTCCGCCGGCGACGGCGGCCCAGCCGCCTCGGCCCAGTTGCGCAACCCGTACGGGGTCGCTGTGGACTGCGTCGACGCCCTCTACATCGCCGACCACGCCAACGACAGGGTCCGGAAGATCGCGTCGGAGATGATGGCCGGGCTGCCCGATTCGGGCACGGTGGCCTCCTGGGCCAACGTCCGGAGCCGGTTGCGGATGGGGGTCCTGCGCGAGTCCACCAAGGACGGGGCCGAGATCCACCAGTCCCTCGCCGCCCCCCGGGAACACCAGCGGTGGCGGCTGGTCGTGGCGGGCCAGGACGACGGCGAGGTCCTGTACACGATCGAGAACGTGCGCAGCGGCAAGGTCCTGGAGGTCGTCGGAGCGGGCATGGCAGACGGGGCGGTGGTCGCGCAGCGCGCCTACGAGGGCCTTGACGCCCACCACCAGCAGTGGCGGATGCTCCCGGTGGGCTCCGTGACCGACACCCCGAGGGTGTTCGAGATCGCGAACCGCAACAGCGGTCTGCTGCTGCGCGTCGGCACCAACGCCCCCGCGGCGGTCAAGCAGCACACGGTGACGGAGGGCGACCCCCGCGACCGGCAGTGGCAGTTGCTCTCCGTCTGACCCGCGAATCGGCACACGAACGAGGGGTCAGGGGCAGGGCCGCCCCTGACCCCTCGGGACGAGGACTACTCGGAGCGGCCCGGCTTCTCGGCGCTCGCCTTGGGCGCCTCGGGCTTCTTGGCCTCGGGGGTCGCCGGTTTGGGCTGCATGCACTCGCTCTTCTTCGGCATGTCGTTCAGGTCCTCGGGCTTCCTGAGGTCGCTCTGGCCCTTCACCGTCGCGCTCGACTCCTGCATTCCGGCGGCAGCCGCCGCGGACACCGAGCTGGGCTGCTGGGCGTACTGGGCCTGCGCATCGGCCGATGCCTGGGTGTTGCGGATGAACGCGCCGAGGAAACCCAGGACGACCCGCGCCTCGGGTGACTGCTCCTGCACGATCTTCGCCCGGGAGGAAGCCCCGTGGATCGCGCTGGTGTACAGGCTCGTGGTCGTGTCGTCGTAGGTGGCGTCGTCGGCGTCCTCGAAGTCGACGCCCGCTCCCGGCTGCGGCTTGTCCCGATCGGGGATCACCGAGAAGAGCCCCGCGCCTTGGCCCGCGAAGCGGAAGATGTTGTCGAACACCATGATCGTCACCTCTGGTCGTCGTCGTGGCGGTGCCGCACGTGCGGTCAGGGCTGCTTGTACAGCTCGCGCCGGCTGTCGGTCAGGCTCTCGCCGTCGAACATCGTGTGGTGGACCTCCAGGGCGGAGACGACCTCGGCCAGCCCCTTCATCCGAAAGCCGCCGCCGGCCAGGCCGACGTCGCCGATGTCGCGGGCGACCAGCTGGTCGAGGCCGGGGTAGTCCCCGCGCTGCGGGGGTGCCAGGACCGCCACCGGAACGTCGTACTGCACCGCGATCAGCCCGGAGAAGGTCACCGGGATCTCGTACGTGTACTGCTTGCGGGTACGGCGCTGTGTCACGAGGGTCTCCACCCGGGAGCCCGGGGGGACCTTCCCCGAGATCTGTGATTTCGAGGCCCAGCTGGTGGACAGGGAACCGCCGACAGAAGCCGCGACGCCCTGTGCCAGCGCGGCGTTGAGCCCGGCGGTACCGGAGGCGCTGCCGGTGGTCGTGAACGCCGTCGACCCTGTCACCGAGCCCGTCGCGGTGTTCGTCACCCCGTTGGTCATGCCCATGTCCATGGCGTTGGCGTTGTCCACGCCCACGTTGTCCTTGCTGTTCTTGTTGGTCATCGTGTTCGTGTTCTTGTTCGTCATCTCGTTCTTCAGCTGCGCCTGAAGCTGCGCCTGGAGGTTCAGTCCGAGCTGTAGCTGAAGCTGCAACTGGAGCTGCGCGCTGACGCTGCCGCCGAAGGTGAGCTTGGAGTCTCCCTGGAGCGACCAGGTGGCGCCGTTCGACACGGTGAAGTCGACCGAGTCGGTGAAGGTCATCTCGGACTGGCTGCGGTTGACGTAGGTCCGCGAGGAGAACGTGTCGGGCGGAGGCTGGCTGATGTCGCGCCGCTCCTCGATCAGCGGCTCCCCGAGATTCATGTAGGCGAGCCAGCCCAGATCGAACGCCAAACTGCCGGTGAAATCGCCGAAACCCAACTTGTTCACGGAGAACCCGACGGGCCTGTGCCGCACACCGTATTCATCGACATATACCAGGCTGGGGTGTCCCAGGATGGACTCCGGGGCCTGCGCGATGCCGAGTTCCCGCAAGTTCTTCTTGGTCAGCGGCTGGCGCTTGGCCCGTTCCAGGTTGTACGCGTTGGAAGGCATTTCCCGTCCTTGACTGATCCGGTCGAACCGCGCTCGGCGAATGGGAACCAGGAACCCGCGCACGTTCGGACGATCGAAAGTATCACCGCCCCCATTGCCGGGGAAGGCGAATGCACGCATCACACTCAATCGTGTGGTCAACGTTTGGCGCCTGCCGGCGCGTTGCGGGAGGCGGAACCTTTCCTCACGGCGGTCACCCGAAAGATGACTTCTCGGCCACCCCACCTGCCCGTACTGTGGCCTCGATCATTCCCGTGGGCGAGGGATGTTCCTCGATCGTCCGTGCGCTGCCCGAATTCTGTCGCCCGATGGCGATGTGGCCTGTGGTCATTCCGCGTGAGAATCCTGCAACGAGCGCCCGACGTATTGTTCTCCCCCATTCAGAACAGGTGAGGTTCCGCGATGTACACCCAAGAACGCACGGCGATGGCGAATTTGGTGGTCGGCGGCCCGGTGGCGGTGAACAGCTACGACAACGCGATCGTGGCAGCGCTGATCGAGAATCGTCCGGTCATGCTCGTCCACGCCTTCAACGGCGGTTACCTGCGGCCCGCCGAACTGAAGGAGGCGAGCCACGACAAGGGGGTCAAGCTGGCGACCGCGCTCGACTCCGCCACCAAAGACGCGGAGGGCCATCTCTGGTACATCACCCCCGGCGGCTTCTTCGGGCAGCGACCGCTGTACTTCATCGAGAGCGCCGCGGGCCAGGTGCCACCCCCGCCCGCCGGCGTGGGCGGGGCCGGCGTGGGCGGAGCCGGCGTGGGCCGCGGCGACGACGGTGCGCCGAAGCCGCAGCGCAGGCGCGTCACCGTCCACCAGGAGGCCCCCAAGAGCGCCGCGGACACCGTCCAGGTGGGCCTGCCCGACAAGGTGGGCGACAAGTGGCGCGGGAAGAACGGGGCGCCCGAGGACACCCAGCTCTGGGTCGTCACCGTAACGCCGTGGGGCGGCATCACCTTCGTGCCGATCACCCACCCCGACGCCATCCTCGGGTTCAAGGACCACGCGGTGACGGCCGACAGCGAGGTGCGCCTCACCTACAACTGGGGCGGGGACTTCACCGGGACGGTCATCAACACGTTCTACCCGCGGCTGCCCAACGAGTGGAACGTCCCGTACCACCACGTCTTCACGTGAGCCGGCGCCGCGCCGCACCCGTCCCGGGCCGACGCCCGTTCCACATCAACGCCCGCACCGCCTGGAAGAGGCACCACGATGCCCGTGCCCACGGAAGAACTGAAACTGGAGATCGTCAACGCCGCCACGGGGAAGACCCTCGGCGCCAGGGCCGCGCCGGGCGCGGACGGGGCGCTCGTCGTCCGCGACTTCCCCGATACCGGCCCCGGCCCGGAGCAGTGGCAGCTCAGCCCCGTGCAGGCCGCGCAAGGCGGGCGGGAACACGACGACCAGGCATACGTGATCCGCAACGCGGTCAGCGGCAAGGTGCTCGACAACCCTGCCGCCGCGGACCGCGGCGTCCGCCAGTGGGCCGCCACCGCCGGCAAGCAGGGCCAGCAGTGGCACCTCGTCCCCGTCGAGGGCGAGGCGGGCCTCTACTTCATCGAGGGCGCGACCGACGGCGCCGTTCTCGACCTGGCCGAACCCGGAGCGGACGACACCCGGATCGTCCTGCGCGAGTACGACGAAGGCGCGGAGAGCCAGCGGTGGCGGTTCGTCACGGCCGAGCCCGAGCGCACCAGCGACGCCGTGCTGCGCTTCGCCCCGCTGGACCACTGGAACGGCCGCCGGTCCTGGCGGCTGGCCCCCTCGACCGCGCTGCGGCCGGCACCCGACGCGAAGCCCTCCTTCAGCGACATGCTGCTGGTCCTCGATCAGTTCGGGAGCGACCAGGCCGCCGGCGGCTGGAAGACCGACGAGGCCGCCCCCTCCTCCAACGGCCGACCGGACCGGTGGGCCGGCCTCGGTGCGCGCTTCCTCGCCGACACCACCGGAACCGGACGGCCGGACATCGTCGGAATCAAACCCGCCAAGGGGGCGGTCACTTCGTCCGGCGCAGGCGACGGCACCTTCGGCGACAGCGAGCGCGTCCTGCACTCGCCCCCGCCCTCCCCGAGTCCCAAAGACCTGTGGACCCTCGCGGACACGACGGGCGACGGCAGGTCCGCCATCGTCGTGCTGGCCGCCGACGGTGTCCGGGTCTCCCTTCGGAGCGAGAGCGGGACGTTCACGCCCACGGGCGGAAAGCTGGCCCTCAAGGCGTTCGGCCACGGCCCGCAGGCCGGCGGGTGGGTTGACGGCAAGCATCCCCGCTTCCTCGCCGACACCACCGGCGACGGCCGGCTCGACATCGTCGGCTGCCACGACGACGGCGTCCGGATCTCACTCCAGAACGAGGACGGCACGTTCACACCCCTCGCCGACGAGCCGATCCTCAAGGCGTTCGGCCACGGCCCGCAGGCCGGCGGGTGGCTCGTCGGCAAGCATCCCCGCTTCCTCGCCGACACCACCGGCGACGGCCGGCTCGACATCGTCGGCTGCCACGACGACGGCGTCTGGGTGTCACTCCAGGACGAGGACGGGGCGTTCGCCGAACCTCTGTACGTCCTCGACGACTTCGGCGTCCACCAAGGGTGGAGCTCGGTCGAGGAGCACCCCAGGTTCCTGGTCAGGACCACCGGTGGCGGAGCGCTGGACCTCGTCGGGTTCGGCCCGCAGGGCGTGGTCGTGGCCCGCGGGCGCGGCGACGGCACGTTCGAGCCCTCGAAGCTCGTGCTGAACGACTTCGGACTCGCCCAGGGATGGACCGGCGGGAAGCACGTCCGGTGCCTCACCGACGTCACGGGGGACGGCAACCCGGACATCGTCGGCTTCGGTGACGAGGGGGTCTGGGTGTCGCACAGCCGCGGCGGCGGCCGGTTCGAGCAGGCCCAACTGGTGTGCCGAGGTTTCGGATACGACGACGACGCGGGCGCCTGGCGGGTCGACCGCCACCCCCGCTTCCTCACCGACATCACCGGTGACGGGCGCGTCGACATCGTCGGTTTCGGCGGGCCGGGAGTCTACGTGGCCCGCAACCTCTTCCGCCGCTTCAGGACCCGATGAGCCGCGAGCAGGGGTGCGCGCAGGCGTGAGCGAGGTCGGGGCGGTGAAGGTCTCCCCTCACTCGGCCGTGCGGCGCGGCCCGGGTGCCCCGGCGCACCCTCACGCGCCCGGGGCGGCCTGCTCGGAAGCGCCGTCGAGCGCGTCGAGCACCGCGTCGCCGTTCGCCCTCGCCCACTCCGTCAGCATGTGGATCGGTTCGATCAACGTCGCCCCGAGCGGGGTGAGTTCGTACTCGACGCGGGGCGGCACCTCGGCGTAGGCGTGGCGGCGGACGAGGCCGTGTGCGGCGAGCCGCCGGAGCGTCTGGGTGAGCATCTTGCGGGAGATGCCGCCGATCAGCTCGATCAACTCGCCATGCCGAACAGGGCCTTTGCTGAGTCCGTAGAGCACGACCACCGTCCACTTGTCGGCGATCAGCTCGACCGCCAGACGTGCCGGGCAGTCGGCGAGGAAGAGATCACCGGGGGGACCGAAACCGCTCATGGGGCCAAAGGTACCTGCGGGTTCCGGTCGGAAACCTAGCCTGGGTGCTCCCCCCTTCCGAGCCAGGAGAGTCATGCGAACCATCACCCAGCAGACGCTCGGCGGTCCCGAGGTGCTCACCGTCGTGGACACGCCCGAGCCCCGCCCGATCCCGGGCGAGGTGCTCGTCCGGGTCAAGGCGATCGGACTGAACCCGCTGGAAGCGCGCCTGCGCGCCGGCGAGTTCCCGCTGATCGGCCGACCGCCGTTCGTCCTCGGCTGGGACATCAGCGGCGTGGTCGAGGAGGCGCCGCAGACGTGGCGGTTCCGGCCCGGCGACGAGGTGTTCGGGATGCCGCTGTTCCCGCGGGCGGCGAGCGCGTACGCCGAGGTCGTGGCGGCCCCGGCGCTGCACCTGGCACGCAAGCCGGCGTCGCTCTCGCATGTCGAGGCGTCGGCGCTGCCGGTCGTCGGGCTGACGGCCTGGCAGGGCCTCGTCGACCTCGGCGGCGTGACCGAGGGCGACCGTGTCCTCGTCCACGGCGGCGGTGGCGGGGTCGGCCACGTCGCGATCCAGATCGCGAAGGCGCTCGGCGCGTACGTGATCGCGACCGCCGGCCGGAGCAAGCGGGCGTTCGTCGAAGGGCTCGGCGCCGACGAGGTGATCGACTACACGGCGGTCGACTTCAGCGAGGCGGTCCGCGACGTCGACGTCGTGCTCGACACGATCGGCGGCGACACCGCCGAACGGTCACTCGGCGTGCTGCGCCCTGGCGGTCACCTGGTGACGGCGGTCGCCGAGGAGGACACCGCGCTCGCCGCCGCGTACGAGGCGGCCGGCATCCGCTTCAGCGGCATCGCGGTCGACCCCGATCCGGTCGCCCTGCGAGGGCTCGTCGCGCTCGTCGAACAGGGCAGGCTCCGGGTCCACGTGCAGGAGACGTTCCCGTTCGAGCGTGTCGCCGACGCGCACCGGCTGCTGGAGGGCGGCCACCTCCAGGGCAAGCTCGTCCTCACCGTCTGATACCGGCGCGGGGCTGCCCCCATCGGACCCCACCCCGCCCCACCCCGCCCTCAGCGTGAGCCTTCGGAGCCTGCCCTTCAGACGGGGCCTGGCCTTCCGACGGAGCCCGCCCTTCCGACGGGGCCCGCCCTTCCGAAGTCCCGGTCGACGCCGATGCCCAACGTCCTGACGAGCTGGGCGAGTTCCTCGCGGAACAGCTTCTCCGGGCTGGTGGTCTGGGTACGCATGTGGCCGTAGACCTCCAGTGACACCAGTCCGTGCAGGTGCCCCCAGATCCGCAGGGCCAGGGCGACGGCCGCGGGCGGCAACTCGGGGAAGGCGGGACGCACCTTCGCCAGCAGCCCGGGGTCGAAGTCGGCCCAGTCGAAGTCGCTGTCCTGGTAGTGCTGGCGGGCGTGGGGCCAGGCGGCTGCCGCGAGGGCGGTGATGCCGGTGCAGACCCGGCGGGCGGCGTCCGGGGCGGCGCCGCCCTCGGGGGCTTGGTAGCCGGGCACGGGGTCGCCGTAGATGAGGCGGAAGCCCTCGGGGTTGGCCAGGGCCCAGGCCCGGAAGGCGTTGGCCCATGCCTCGATCCGGACGGCGGGTTCCGCGGAAGGCGCGGCGTCCCAGGCGGTGTCCACGGCATCGGCCAACGCGGTGTACACGTCGTTGATCAGCGTGGTGACCAGGTCGTCCCTGGTCGGGAAGTAGCCGTAGATGGCGTTGGCGGTCATACCCATCTCACGGGCGATGGCCCGCAGGGTGATGGCGTCCGGCCCGCCCGAGGCCATCAGCGCCAGGGCCACCTTCTTGATCTCGGCCGTCGTCTCGGCCCGTAGCCGCTCGCGCCTTCCGCTGCTGCCCGTGACTGTCACAACAGGCACTCTACAGCGTCGAGTTACTTCACCCCGTACAGAAGCTGCACGGCGTATAGTTTCCGCACGGCGTCACCACCGTGGCGTTCCGCTTCTGCATGCACCGGGGAGAACCAAGAACCATGCACATCGGAGTCATCGGAGCCACGGGCACCATCGGCGGCCGGGTCGTCAGCGAAGCCCTCGACCGCGGCCACCACGTCAAGGCGTTCAGCCGGGACGCCGGCCAGGCGCAGCGCGAGGAGCGTCGGGAGAACATCACCTGGACGAGCGTCGACGTCCTGGACCCGGAGAGCATCGCCGCCGTCCTGCCCGGACTTGACGTCTTGATCAGCGGATTCCAACCGGGCAATGCCGCCAAGGACTTCGCGGACACCTTGCGGCGCTCGGTCGCCGACCCGACCGTCTACGCGACGGCGGCGCGGGCCCTGCTGAAGGCATTGGAGACCCGTCCGCGGACCCGGCTCATCGTGATCGGCGGCGCCGGCAGCCTCGAAGTCGAGCCGGGAGTGGTGCGGGCGGACTCGGACGAGTTGCTGAACCCCGGCCTCGACCGGCTCGGGCTGCCCCGCGAATACGCCGCGGCGGTGCGCGGCCACCGCGACGCCCTGACCGTCCTGCGGACGTCGAACCGGCTGTGGACCTACTTCAGCCCCGCGGAGGAGATCGCCCCCGGCGAGCGGACCGGCCGCTTCCGGATCGGCGGCGACCAGGTGGTCCAGGACGCCGACGGCCGCAGCCGCATCTCCGTGGAGGACGCGGCGGTCGCGTTGATCGACGAGGCGGAGTTGCCGCGCTTCGTGCAGCGCCGCTTCACCATCGGCTACTGAACGCCCGGCGCACGATGCGGACGGGCCCTGCGCGGGGGCCTGCGCGAAGCCCCGTCCGCGTCCCGGAACCGCCGGGGATGTCGTGGACGTGGCGAGGCCGTGTTCGCGCGCCGGCGAGGCGGCGACGCTCGTACGCCGACGCGCCTGCCGCGGTCGCTCGGGAAACGGGGATTCCGTGGCAGGCCCCGCCTCGGGATGCCAGGGTTCGGGGATGGGAACTCCACTCGGCAGCGATTCCGACACCTCGTGGCTCGGCACGCCGATCGACGTGCGCCCTTTGTTCGCAACGGAGTTGGCCTCCCTCCTGGATCTCCTGCGCACGCTGAGGCCGGCCGACTGGGAGAAGGCGGTGGTGCCGGGCTGGACGGTCCGCGACCTCGCCGCCCACCTCCTCGGCGACTACCGGGGCCGCCTCGGCTGGGCCACCCCCGGCTTCCGGCCCGCCTCCGGGCCCGGCGAGACGCTGGAAGCCTTCATCCATCGCGCCAACCAGCAATGGGTGGACCTCCACGCCGATACGGACCCGGCGACGCTCGTCGGGGCGCTGGAACGCGCCGGCACGCAGGTCGTCCGGCGGTTCGAGGCGGCCGACCTCGACGCCGCGGGGCTGGGCGTGTCCTGGGCCGGGGCCATGCCCGCCGCGCCTAACTGGCTCGACGTCGCACGGGAGTTCACCGAGTACTGGACCCACCGCCAGCAGATCCGCCACGCGGTCGGCCTGGACACGGATACCGCGACGCGTCCCCTGGCCGCGGTCCTGGACACCTTCCTTCGCGCCCTGCCCCACACGCTCCGCGCCACCCCGGCGACGGCGGGAACACAGGTCCAGGTGGTCATCGACGGCCCGCCCGGCGGCACTTGGACCGCCACCGCCACCGCGACCACCCGCTGGTCGCTCGCGGAAGCCCCCGCCGGCCCACCCACCGCATCCGTCCACCTGGACCCGGAAACCGCCTGGCGACTGTGCACCCGCGGCATCGAGCCCACCACGGCCCTGTCCTCCGCCCACCTCCAAGGAGCCCCCCACCTCGCCCGCGCGGCCCTCCAGATCGTCTCCATCGTCCGCTGAGCCCCACCGCGTCCGACCGATTTCCGCTGCCGCGGCGCACCGGCCGGGTGCGGTGGGGGCGGTGGTACGTTCGGTGGGTGTGGGAGGTCGACTACTCGTCCGTGGGGATGACGGCGCCGGAGGGGCCCGCGGCGCCCGCGGGGTTTCACGGGCTGACCGTGCGGACCCGGCTGGGGGTCGGGACGTACGACGCGGCGGCTCGCGCGCTGTTCGGGTGGGAGATGCACCGGGGCACCCCGTTGCTGGACGTGCCCGCGGGCACCCCGGACGCCGCGCCCGGGGTGCGGGTGACGGTGCGGATGGGCCCGCTGCACGCGCCGTGCCAGGTGGTGTGGACGCTGAACGAGGCCGACCGCACGGGCTTCGGGTACGGGACGCTGCCCGGGCACCCGGAGTGCGGTGAGGAGTCCTTCGTCCTGCGCCGGCACCCGGACGGCTCGGTCGACTTCACGGTGCACGCCTACAGCCGTCCCGCCGCCTGGTACCTGCGCGCCGCCGGCCCGCTCGGCCGCCTCGGGCAGCGCGTCGCGGCCGACCAGTACGGCAGGGCGCTGCGCCGGGCATCCCGCGGGCGCTAAGCCCGGGTTCAGGCGGGAAGCTCACCCGTGGCCGCGTCAAGCGCCAGCACGCGGCCGTTGACGGAGGTGTACACGAAGCCGTAGGCGGCCGCCATGTCGCTGCCCACCTTTTCCAGTGTCGCGGTGGACCAGCGCTGCGAGCCGTCACCGGTGTCGACGGCGTAGACGGTGCCGTCCTTGTCCTCGGTGCTGGCGACGAAGACCAGGTCACCCGCCAGTGCGATCTGCGTGGGGTACTCCTGGCTGGTCTTCACCATGTGGCCCCACTTCCTCTTCCCCGTCGACGAGTCGAGCGCGTGGACCAGTCCGTTGCCCAGATCGTCGCCGCCGGTGAGGTAGAGCGTGTCGCCCGCCGCGCGGATGCTCTCCCCGTTGAACTTCAGCGACCACTTCCTGGTGCCCTCGGCGGCGTGGAGCGCGTAGAGGCTCGTGGCGTCGTCGAGGACGTACACGACTCCGCCGGACACGACGGGTGGCTGGTCGGGGCGCGCTCCGGAGCTGAGCGGGAAGGCCCACTTCTTGGCACCGCCGGTCGCGTCCAGCGCGTACAGGGCCTTGCCGCCGCTGACATACACGGTGCCGTCGGCCACCGCCAGAGCGCCGGAGTCCTTGTCCCCCAGCGGGTGGTCCCACAGCTTCCGCCCGCTGTCCGCGTGCACGGCGTACGCGTGGCCGTACGCCGTGAAGTAGACGATTCCGCCGGCCACGACCGGCGCGTCGCCGGTGTCGCCGAAGGCGCAGAACCACTTCTTCCGGCCCTCCGCGTCCAATGCGCCCAGGCCGTACGTGGTGCCGACCTGCCCGGCCGCGTACACCGCCCCGCCGGCGGCCGTCAGGGGGTCGCTGAACCGGTACTCCCGGGAGAAGTCGGCGGGGCCTTTCCAGCGCTTGCGCCCGGTGCGCGCGTCCAGGGCGACGACGGTCTCCTCGGTGGAGACGTACAGCACACCGCCGGCCACGGTGAACCGCGGCGGCTTGTCATCAGTGGTCGGACCCTCGACGGCGTACTCCCACGGGTCCACCTTCTTCTCGGGCTTCGGCGGGGTGTGGCCGCCGGCCTTCAGGGCGATCCCGATGCCGCCGGCCACCACGGCGGCCCCGCCCAGGCCGAGCCACAGGACGCCGCGTCGCCCGAACGCCCTGGGCGCGTCGGTCGCCGGAGCCCCGCCGGCCCCCGGCGGGAAGGCGGGCGGGGAGGCGGGCGGGGATGCCGGCGGTGCGAACGGCGTACCCGTCTGGGTCGGCAACTGGTGTGCGGGAGCGGGCGTATGAGAGGGGGGAGCGGCGGGGGCCACGGGTATGTCGGGCGTGGTGGGCGTCGGCACCCGCACCGACGTCAGGTCCAGCGCCCGCAACTCGTCGTGGACGGCGGCCGCCGACTGCGGACGGTCCTCCGGCCGCTTCGCCAGCAGCCGCAGCACCAGGGCGTCGAGGGCGGCGGGAAGACCGGTGCGCAGCGAACTCGGCGTCCCGGGCGGCCTGGTGAGGTGCGCGGTCATCAGCGACACCGGGTCGCTCATCGTGAACGGCGGCTTCCCGGTGAGCAGTTCGTGCAGCACGCAGCCGAACGCGTACAGGTCGCTGCGCGCGTCCCCGGACTGCTCCGCGAACCGCTCCGGCGCCATGTACGCCAGCGTGCCCATCACCTGGCTGGACTTGTCGGTGGCGGCCATGAAGCGGGCGATACCGAAGTCGAGGACCTTCACCTCGCCCTCGGCGGTCAGCATGAGGTTCGCGGGCTTCAGGTCCCGGTGCACCACGCCCGCCCCGTGCGCGGCGGCCAGCGCGGCCGCGGTCTGGGCGGCCCATTCGACGCTCAGCGCGGGCGCGGGCGGGCCGTCCTCGTGCAGCACGACCGCGAGGTTGCGCCCGCTCACGTACTCCATCACGAGGTAGAGCGCGCCGTCGCTCGGGTCGCGGCCCAGGTCGTGAACGGTGACGACGCCGCGGTGGTTCAGCCCGCCGGCCGTGCGCGCCTCCCGGAAGAACAGGTCCGCGGCAAGGCCGTGCTGGTGGTCCGGCAGCAGCTTCACCGCCACCCGGCGCCCGATCACCCGGTCCCGGCCCTCCCACACCTCCCCCATCCCGCCCCGCCCCACGAACGCCACCAGTTCATACCGGTCCGCTACGACTCGCACCTCTACGTCCCTCCCGAGCGTTCCCCCGCCAGCCCAACCACCCCGCACCGTAACGGAATCGCCCCGCCCCACGCGCCCCAACTCCGGTCCGCCGCACCACCCCCGGGTGCCGCCGAGCCCCGGCAGGTCGCCGCCGGGGACGCCGAAGGGCCGGTCCGCGTGAGGTGCGAACCGGCCCGTGGCAGTGAACTCCGAGGCGCTCAGCCTCAGTTGCTGCGCCGCACCCCCGGGGAGACGACCAGGCGCTCGATCAGCCAGATCAGCCCGACCATGGCCAGCGCGAGCAGCGCGATCAGGGTCGCACCGCCCACCACCGTCGAGTAGTTGCGCTGGTAGAGGCCGTCCACGATGTACCGGCCGAGGCCGCCGAGGCTGACCGTCGCGGCGATCGCCGCGGTGGAGACGACCTGGATCGTCGCCGAGCGCAGGCCGCTGATGATGAGCGGGAGCGAGGCGGGCACCTCGACCTGGAAGAGGACCGCCATCGGCCCCATGCCCATACCGCGGGCCGCGTCCACCGGGGCCGGGTCGACCGTGCGAATCGCCTCGTAGGAGGTGACCAGTATCGGCGGGACCGCGAGGGCGATCAGCGGGATCATCACCGGGACCAGACCGATGCCGAGCCAGAAGAACATCAGCACCAGCAGACCGTAACTGGGCAGCGCGCGACCCGCGGTGGCGATCAGCGCGAGGGCGTTGCCGCCGCGCCCGGTGTGGCCGGTGATCAGGCCGATCGGCAGCGCGATGGCGGCGGCGATGGCCAACGCCTCGAAGGTGTAGCCGAGATGCTCTTCGAGGCGGTGCGGAACGCCGTACTCGCCGTGCCAGTGCGCGCTGTCGCTGAAGAACACGTTCATGAAGTGGAAGATGTTCACCTGGCCGCGCCTTCCAGCTCGGCCGGACCGTCCGCGTGGCCGCCGCCGTCACCGGACGTGGCGGGTTCGACGGCGGAGGCGAGGCTCGCCCGGCGCGCGGCCTTGCGGCCACGCGGCATCCAGGGGGTGAGCAGCGTCCGCACGCCGATCAGCAGCAGGTCGATCACGACGCCGAGGATCGCGATGGACACCACCGACGTCACCGCGAGGTTGGACCGGTGGTAGGCCAGCGCGTCACCGAGCAGGTTGCCGAGGCCGCCCTGGTTGCCGATGATCGTCCCGACGCTGACCAGGCTGATGCTGGAGACCGTGGCCACCCGCAGCCCGGCGAAGATCGCGGGCACCGCCATGGGCAGTTGCACCTGGAAGTAGCGCTGGAAGGAGTTGAAGCCCATCGCCTCGGCGGCCGCCAGCGTCTCAGGAGGCACCGATCTGACGCCGTCGACGATCGACGGCAGCAGGATCACCAGGCTGTAGATGGTCAGCGGGATGATCACGGTGGTCGCGCTGTCGCCGGTGTAGTCGATCAGGAAGACGAAGAACGCGATCGACGGGATGGCGTAGAGGATCGTGGTGATCCACAGCACCGGCGGGTACAGCCACCGGAACCGCACGCACGCCTGGGCCAGCGGCAGCGACACCGCGAGGCCGATACCGACCGGGATCAGCGACTCCTGAAGGTGCACGCCGATCAGTCCGGCGTAGGAGTGCTGGAGGTCGCTGGGAAGATCGAAGAATCCGTTGCCGCCGCTGCTCATGGGGCGACTCGCACCGCTTTGGAGTCACGGCCGGCCGGGCCGCTCCTGCCACCGCCCGCCCCGCCGGCGCCCTCACGCTCCGCGTGCGCGGAGCGGATCGCCGCGCCGATGGTGGCCTGCGAGGTCACCCCGACCACCCGCCCGGTGTCGTCGACCGCGACCGCCCACCCGGTGGGCGAGAGCACCGCGCAGTCCAGCGCGTCCCGCAACGACTCGCGGCCGAACTCGAACGGCCGCCCGTAGCTGATCAGATCGGCGGCCGGGACGCTGTCGGCGCCGCCCGCGAGATCCTTCGGCTCGGCCCAGCCCAGCGGCTTGCCGTCGGCGTCGGTGACCAGCAGGTACGGGGTGTCGGCGGTGGTCCGCTCGGCGACCTGCGCGGCGGTGGCGTCGACCGGGACCACGGGCACGGTGGTGAGTTCCAGGCCCGCGGAGGTGAAGAACGACAGCCGCCGCACCCCGCGGTCGGTGCCGAGGAAGTCCTCGACGAAAGCGTCGGCCGGGTGGGAGAGCAGCTCGTCCGGCGGCGCGAACTGGGCGAGCTTGCCGCCGGTGCGCAGCACCGCGATCATGTCGCCGAGCCGGATCGCCTCGTCGATGTCGTGCGTGACGAAGACGATGGTCTTGCCCAACTCCTCCTGGATGCGCAGGAGTTCCTCCTGGAGAACCTTGCGCACGATCGGGTCCACCGCGGAGAACGGCTCGTCCATCAGCAGCACCGGCGGGTCCGCGGCGAGCGCCCGGGCCACCCCGACGCGCTGCTGCTGGCCACCGGAGAGCTGGTACGGATAACGCCTGGCGAGCGAGGAGTCCAGGCCGACCCGCTCCATCAGCTCGGACGCGCGCTTGCGGGCCCGGCTCTTGTCCCAGCCGAGCATGCGCGGGACGGTGGCGATGTTGTCCAGGATGGTGCGGTGCTGGAAAAGGCCGGCATTCTGGATGACGTACCCCATCGACCGGCGCAGCGCGTTCACCGGCTGCTGGTGGATGTCGGCGCCGTCGAGCAGGATGCGGCCCGAACTCGGCTCCACCATGCGGTTGATCATGCGCAAGGTGGTGGTCTTGCCGCAGCCGGAGGGCCCTACCAGCACGGTGATGGAGCTGTCCGGTATCTCCAACGACAGGTTGTCGACCGCTGTCGTGCCATCGGGATACCGCTTGGTTATCGACTCGATCTGTATCAAAAGTCCGTGTCCCCTCCGGGATTGGGCATCGGTGCGGCCTGCTCCCGGGCACGAACGCACAAGCCGTCGCGGGCAGAGTCTAGACCGCGAGTATTACAGGAGTTTGGAATTGGCCAAGGCGGCTGGTCTTATGCCCCGCCACGACTGCACCATGCCACGCCGCGTGACTTCCGACCGTGACGGTTATCACGCTGGGTGACGACGGCCGGCCCGTATCACCGTACGGCCGGCCGCGCGTCCCGCTACGCGTCCCGTGCGCGCAGCACCGCCGTCCCGGCGAGCAGCGCCGCGCCCGCCCAGCACGCGAGCACCCCGAGCCCGGCCCACGGCCCGATCGGCTGGGTGTGCAGCACCGACGGCACCGTGGTCTGCACCGCGAGCCCCGCGCTGGACGGCCCGATCTGCTGGAGGTGGCGCTGCCAGTGCGGGTCCGCCACCAGCGCGGCCGTGATCGGGAAGAGGTAGAGCAGCGCGAGCACGGCGCCGATCGACGTGCCCGGGTCGCGTACGGCGGCGGCGGTACCGAGCGCGAGCAGCGCGACCAGCACCAGGCACAGGGCCGAGCCGAACCCCGCGCGCAGCACCGAGCCGTCGGTCGCCGACAGCGCGGGCCGCGCGGCCGCGGGCAGCAGCAGCCGCCCGGCCAGCAGCGACCCGCCGACCGACAGCAGCGCCGCGGGCAGCACCATCGCGGCGAGCACCGCCGCCTTCGCGGCCAGTACGGTGCCCCGGCGCGGCATCGCGGCGAACGTGCTGCCCAGCATCCCCGTGGAGTGCTCGCCCGCGATCATCGCCGCACCGAGCACCGCGGCCACCGCCTCGCCGAGCTGCACCCCGGTCAGGCTGACCTTCGCCGCGTCGGTGCCGGGGTGGAACGACACGGTCGCCGCGGCCACCGCACCCAGCGCGACGGTCAGCAGGACGAGCGCGCCGAGCAGCGGCCGGGTGCCCGGGAGCGTCCACACCTTCGTCCACTCGGCGCGCACCGCGTCCCGCAGGGGTTCGAAGCGGGGCGCGGGTGCGCGGGACTCGGGTGCGCGGAAGGCGGGCGGCCCGCCGGGGCGTTCAGGCGCGCGGGATGCCCCGGGTGTCGCGGATGGCACGGATTCGCCTGCCGGCGCGGGGAGTTCGGGCCCGCCGGGTGCCGTTCTCATGTGTCCCTCCTGCGCAGCAGCGCGTACGCGACGGCGAGCACGACCGCGGTCCAGCCGCACAGCACGGCCAGCCCCGCCCAGGGCGGCAGCGGGTAGTAACCGTCCGACGGCGCGTAGACGTTGGCGACCTGGTGGTAGCGGAGCGTCGTCTGCTGGATGGCGAACGCGGCCGCCGGCGTCACCCGCAGCACCCAGTCCGCGGCGGCGTCCGGGAGGGCGGTCATCGCGAGGATGTAGGGGAGCACCACCCCGGCGACGACGGCGGTGACCGCGCCGGTCGCGCGGCGCAGGATCGTGCCGACGGCCAGCGCGAGGACCGCGGCCAGCGCGACCAGCAGGGCGGTGCCGACCACCACCCGGGTCTCGGTGCCGAAGCTCGCCGGGAGGATGAAGACCCCGTTGGAGCGCAGCCGGTGGAGGGTGAGCACGAGCGTCAGCACGGACGCGGCGAGCCCGACCGCGAAGGCCGCCGCGCCGACCACCACCGCCTTGGCGGCGAGCACCTGGCCGCGGCGCGGCTGCGCCGCGAGGGTGGTGCGGATCAGGCCGCGCCGGTACTCGGCGGTGACGAACGACGAGCCGACCACCACCACGACGAGCAGCCCCGCGAACGTGCCGGCCAGCCCGCGCTCGATGCTGCGCGCTCCGAAGACCTGGCCGCCCACGGCGGGCGCGATGTCGCCGGAGCCGCTGACGGAGAAGACCTCGCCGTTCGCGGTGGTGCGGTGGGTGGCGGCGGAGAGGGAGGCGGAGAGCGGGTCGCCGCCGACCTCGGTGGTCTGCCAGCCGTGCGCCGCCTGCGCGGTGGAGCTGCCGCCGGTGCCGCTCCCTCCCGTGCCGCCGCTCCCGCCGGTCCCGCCGGTCCCGCCGCCGCTCAGCGTGACGCGGTCGAACGCGGCCGTGGCACGGGTCGGTGCGCTCATCGCACTGCTGCCGAGCGCGTGCCGGTCCACCTCCATGTGCGCCGAGGAGGTGACGAAGAGGCCGACCCGGGCGGTCGCGGGCAGGTCGGGCAGGGTCGCGGTGCCGACCGTCGTCCAGTGGGTGCCGTCGGGCGAGGTGGCGCCGGTCAGCGTGCTGCCCGCGCGGGTCAGGCGCAGCCAGCGCGGGGCTGCGGCGGAGGGCGCGGCGACCTCGGGGCCCGCCGTGTCGTGGGTGAAGTCGCTCTGCATGCGCACCCCGTGGCCGCCGGTCACCATGACCGCCGCGTAGGTGCTGCCCGGCGCGGTGCCCGCCTTGACGATCAGGCCGGCCTTGGCCCACGCCTCCAGGTCGGGGGTTCCGGTGCCGTCCGGGGTGCGCGCCGCGATCCGCCCGGTCATCGAGGTGATCCGGGCGGTCAGGGTGCCGTCGGTGCCCAACGGCCGCTGGACGAAGGTGAAGTCGTCCACGACGGCCACCCCGCCCGGCCCCTTCGGCGGCCCGCACACCTTCATGCCCGGGCAGCCGCCGGACCGGGTCGCGTCGGCCGAGGCGTAGCCGATACCCACGACCACGACGAGCGCGGCCACGAGGGCGAGCATCCAGCCGCGTACGGTGCGCAGCTTCGTCCACTCGGCGCGGACGGTCAGCGGGAAGCCGTTCACGCCTGCTCCCCCTCGCCAGCGCCGCGCACGTCCTGACCGCCGCGCACGTCCCGGCCTCCGCGTACGTCCTGACCGCCGCGCGCATCCCGCGCGCCGCCCCGGTCCTGGCCGCCGCCCGGGTCCGTTCCGCTGAACTCGACCTCGTCCCTGGTCAGCCGCATGTACGCGTCCTCCAACGTGGCCCGGTGCGCGGTGACTTCGGCGAAGGGGACGGCCCCGCGGGTGAGATGGGCGACGACCTCCTCGGCCGGCAGCCCGGAGACGTGCAGCGCGCCCGTACCGGCCGGGACGGCGGTGCCGCCCGCCGCGGTGAGGACCTCGGCGGCCCGGTCCGGCCGCGGCGTGCGCAGCGTGACGTGACCGCCGGCCGAGGCGGCGGCGAGGAGGTCGGCCACCGACGTGTCCGCGACGACCCGGCCGCGGCCGACCACCACCACATGGCTCGCGGTGTCCTGGAGTTCGCTCATCAGGTGGGTCGAGATCAGCACCGCCCGGCCCTGATCGGCCAGCGTGTGCAGCAGGCCGCGCAGCCACACGATGCCCTCGGGGTCCATGCCGTTGAACGGCTCGTCCATCATCAGCACCCCGGGGTCGCCGAGCAGCGCCGCCGCGATGCCCAGCCGCTGCCGCATGCCGAGCGAGAAGCCGCCCGCGCGGCGGCCCGCGACCGCGGTGAGGCCGACCTGCCCGATCACCTCGTCCACCCGGCGCGCGCCGATGCCCTGCGAGCGGGCCAGCCACATCAGGTGGTCGCGGGCCCGGCGGCCCGGCTGGAGCGCGGCGGCGTCCAGCAGCGCGCCGACGTGCGTCATCGGCCGGCGCAGCGCGCGGTACGGCCGGCCGCCGATCAGGGCGGTGCCCTCGTCCGCGGTGTCCAGGCCGAGCACCACCCGCATCGTGGTCGACTTGCCGGCGCCGTTCGGCCCGACGAAGCCCGTGACCCGGCCCGGTTCGACGCCGAACTCCATCCCGTCCAGGGCCGCGGTCGCCCCGTATCGCTTGCGCAGGGCCCTGACGGCCACTCCCACCTCGCCCATGGCGACGTGTCTCCCTCCGTGCGCGCGCCGCCACCGCCGTCCGGCGGCGTACCCGCGCTGTCGGCACCGGTTGTACGGCGCGGGCGGTGACGGCGCGGTGACGGCCGCCGTCACCTCGCTGACACCGGGCGGCTGGCATCGTGGACGCATGAGAGTGCTGGTGGTCGAGGACTTCGAGGTGCTGGCGACGGCGCTGGCGACCGGGCTGCGCCGCGAGGGCATGGCGGTGGACGTGGCCCTGGACGGCACGCAGGCGCTGGAACGGCTCGCCGTGACCCGCTACGACGTGGTCGTCCTGGACCGCGACCTGCCCGGGGTGCACGGGGACGAGATCTGCCGGGGGCTGGCGGAGGGGCCGGCGCAGAGCCGGGTGCTGATGCTCACCGCGGCGGCGGCCGTCAGCGACCGGGTGGACGGGCTCGCGCTGGGCGCCGACGACTACCTCCCCAAGCCGTTCGACTTCGCCGAACTGGTCGCCCGGGTACGGGCGTTGGGCCGCCGTTCGACGCCCGCGCTGCCGCCGGTGCTGGCCGGCGGCGGGGTGCTGCTCGACCCGAACCGCCGCACCGCCTTCCGCGCAGGGCGCCGGCTCGACCTGAGCCCCAAGGAGTTCGCCGTGCTGGAGTGCCTGCTCGGCGCCCGCGGCGCCGCCGTCTCCGCGGAGGAGCTGCTCGACCGGGTCTGGGACGAGGCGGTCGACCCGTTCACCACCACCGTGAAGACCACCGTCCGGCGGCTGCGGTTGAAGCTCGGCGACCCGCCGCTGATCGCGACCGTCCGCGAGGGCGGCTACCGGATCGAGGAGTCGTGAGCGCCGCGCCGGGCGGCCCGCCGCGGCGGGTGGCCCGGCTGCTGCCGCGGCCCCGTACCCTTCGGATGCGGCTCGCCGTGCTCTACGGCGCCCTCTTCCTCGCCTCCGGGGTGCTGCTGCTCGCCATTCCGAACCTGTTCGTGGGATCGTCCTCGGCCGTCAAGGCGCCGGGCCCGGAGGTGCCGCCGTTTCCGGACGGCTCCAGGCCCGTGCTGCCGATCCTGGGCGGCGGCCGGGCCTCGCTCGCCGAGACGCAGCGCGGGCGGGACATGGACCGGTACGTCACCGGGTCGGTGATCGCGCTGGTGGCGCTGGTGGCGCTGTCGGTGGGGCTGGGCTGGCTGCTGTCCGGGTGGCTGCTGCGGCCGCTGCGCACGATCACCGCGACCGCCGGGGAGATGTCGGCGGCCAGCCTCGGGCGGCGGCTCGCCATCCGCAGCTCGGGCGACGAGTTCACGCAGCTCGGCCGGACCCTGGACGACCTGTTCGCCCGGCTGGAGGCGTCCTTCACCGCGCAGCGGCACTTCGTCGCGAACGCCTCGCACGAGTTGCGCACCCCGCTCGCCGCCGAACGCACCCTGCTCCAGGTCGCGTTGGCCGATCCGGACGCCGACGCGGCGACGCTGCGGGCCGCGTGCGAGCAGGCCCTGCTGCTCGGCGCGCAGCAGGCCCGCCTGATGGAGGCGCTGTTCACGCTGGCCACCGGGGAGCGCGGGGTGCGGCGGCGGGAGGACTTCGACCTCGCCGAGGTCGCGGCGGGGGTGCTGGCCCGCCGGGGCGACGAGGCGGCCGGCCTGCGCATCCGGGTCGAGGCCGACCTCGACGAGGCCCCGGTCTCCGGTGACCGCGGCCTCGTCGAGATCCTGCTGGACAACCTCGTGGACAACGGACTGCGCCACAACCACCCCGGCGGCGACCTCCGGGTCCGCACCGCCGTCTCCGCCGGCCGCCGCGCCTGCCTCGAAGTCGCCAACTCGGGCCCCGTGGTCCCCGAGGCCGACCTCGATCGCCTCTTCGAGCCCTTCCAGCGGCTGGGCACGCCCCGCACCCGCGCCCGGACGGACGACGCCCACCACGGCCACGGCCTGGGTCTGGCCATCGTCCGCGCCGCCACCACCGCGCACGCCGCCGCCCTCACGGCCACGCCGCACCCCGCCGGCGGCCTCACCGTGCGCGTCGACTTCCCACCCGGGGACGCGAGCGGCCCGGGTGGCCCGGGCAACGCGGGCAACGCGGGCGGCCCGGCCGACAAGGACGCGCCGGCCGGATCACGCTGACCGGCAGCCGCCGGGGGCGGTACGGGTACGGGCCGGGGTCCGCGCTCGGGCTCAGCCGCCGGGCTTCTGCTTGGCCACCCGCCGGCGCAGGGCCGGACCGATCCGGACCAGGGCCCGCCGTTCGATGCCGTTGATCCGCTTCTCGACCGCGGCGACCCGCTTGCGCAGCGCCGCGGCCTCCTTCTCCGCGGTGACGTGCCGCTTCTCCGCGGCGGCGACCCGCTTCTGCAATTCCCGGTTCTTCCTGGCGAGGTCGTTCGCGCGCCGCTCCGCGGAGGCCCGGTCCGTGGCGATCTGCTCGCGCAGCCGGGCGAACCGGTAGCGCAGCGCGCCGTCGTCGGCGCCGTCCCAGAGGCTGACGGACGGCGGGAGTTCGGTGCCGGCCAGCCGGGCGTCGAAGGCCGCGCCCGCGTCGCCGTGGGAGTAGGTGTTCGCCAGGTCGTTGCGGTCGAGGAAGTCGGTGTAGCGGGTGAAGCGCTCCTTGTGGCCGTTGAGCAGCCCGCTGAAGTCGGCCTGCTCGTACAGCTCGGCGGGGTCGGTGTCCGCGGGGACGTCGGTGAGCATCCGGTGCGGCAGGTCGAAGTAGCGGCACAGTTCGAGCGTGCGCGAGTCGTGCGTGAGCACCACCGCGGGGGTGCCGGCCAGCAGCGCGGCGATGTTGCCGTGGATGCGGGTGCCGTACGCGAAGTCGTGGCCCGCCAGTTCGTCGAGCCAGGTCCGGGGGTCCAGCGGGACGCGGACCTTGTCCGCCCGGAACAGCTCGTGGGTGAGCTGGAGCGGGAAGGCGTCGTGCCGGCCGGCCTCGGCCGAGGTGTCGCCCCAGAAGAGCAGTTCGGCGTCGACCAGGTTCTGCGCGTAGTACGTCAGGGCCGGGAAGCGCTCGAAGGCGTACCGGGCGAGGCCGCCGATGTCGCCGACCGGGATCGCGTCCGGTGACAGGTTGATCGCGATCCGCGCGTCCGGGCCGATCGTGCCGGGGTCGGAGGGCACCGGGAAGACGTCGCCGTGCAGGAACATCGACGGGCAGCCGATGATGTCGACCTGGTCGAAGCCGAGGCCGCGCAGGTACGACGCGGTGAGCTCGCCGCGCACCCCGATCGAGGCGGAGCGGTCGAGCACGGCCCGCACGAAGCGCCGCACCGACTCCTCCATCGGCCCGAGCGTTCCGAGGTCGTAGTCCGCGCCGACCTGGGCGCCGACCCCGACCACCACCACGGGGATGGTCAACTGCTCGATCAGCGCGGACAGCCGGTCCAGCGAGGCGCGGAAGCTCGGCCGGAAGGCGTTGGCCAGCGGCACCACGAAGACGTCGTACTCGTCGTTGATCCGCGCGGCCCGCTGCTCCGACGCGTCGGTCCTGATGCCGTTCGAGACCACCTCGGTGTCGGGGGTCAGCAGCATCCGGTGCACCGCGTCGCTGAACAGCAGGTTGCCGGAGTTCGTGCCGAAAAGGTCCTGGTGCAGGAACTCGGCGTGCGTGGCGGCGTGGAAAGGGCTCTTCCCGGACCGGATGAGTATGCGCTTCACGTGCCACCCCTCGCTCTTTCGGACAGGGGACAGCTCTCACCTGGCGCGACGCACGTCCGGGGCCGACCTCCGAGCGGGGACGATACCCCACGGCACTTTGAATTCCTATACGAAATCATGGGGAAGAACAGAGGAACCCATGGCGCCTCACAGGGAAATCCTTGGTGCGGCAAAGATCGATTCATGAACTGTGCATTACTTGTGCCTCGTCTGTGCGCCCAAGCCGCACGCACCCCCGGCAGAGGGTGCCCGGGGGGCGGGCCGGGGAAGGGCCCGGGACGGGGATGAGCTTGGATGGAGGGGAGGCGCAGCACGAAGAGAGCAGCACGAAGAGAGAAGAGAAGGGCGGGTCGCGGGATGGCGGTTACGGCGCTGGTGGTGCAGAACACTCCGACCGGTGGGCCGGGGCGGTGGGAGCGCTGGCTGGACGAGGGCGGGCTGACGCTCGACGTGGTGCGCGGCTACGCGGGAGAGGAACTGCCCGAGCGGCTGCGCCCGCGCCACCAGGCACTGGTGGTGCTCGGCGGCGGCTACCTGCCGGACGACGACGCGCGGGCGCCGTGGCTGGCCCGGACCCGTGAACTGGCGCGTGAGGCAGTGGAGTTCGGGCTGCCGGTGTTCGGGATCTGCCTGGGCGGGCAGTTGCTCGCGCAGGTCGCGGGCGGCGCGGTGCGCGGGGAGCACGGCCAACCGGAGTTCGGCAGCACGCAGTTGACGCTCCGCCAGGAGGCCGCGGACGACCCGCTGTTCGCCGGGCTGCCGGCGCGGCCGCACGCGATCGAGAACCACGTGGACGCGATCACCGCGCTCCCGCCGGGCGCGACCTGGCTCGCCTCCACCGACGGTTGCCCGTACCAGGCGTTCCGGCTGGGCGAGCGCGCGTGGGGCGTGCAGTTCCACCCCGAGGCGGACGCCGAGCGGATCAGCGGGTGGGACACCGACCGGCTGGCCCGGCACGGCGCCGACCGCGACACCCTGCACCGCGCCGCCCTCGCCGCGGACGCGGAGTCCGCGGCGGTCTGGCGCGAGGTGGCGCTGCGCTTCGCCGGGCAGGCGGTGGCCGCGGCGGCGTGACGCGGCGCGAAGCGGCGGCCACCCGGACGTACCC